>JAZDGZ010000461.1:0-5068 GCA_043806375.1 Pseudomonadota bacterium
CAAACAGGTCCTCCGCCATCCCAACCCCGGCCTTATTTTCAACTCCGGGTTTCAGCCCCGTTTCGACGCAGGGGAATGCGCTGCATGCGAAACCTGCGTGGACCGGTGCCCTCCGGAAGCGATCAAGATGGGAGACGACCACGTTCCGACGGTGGACCTGGATCGCTGTTTCGGGTGCGGCGTCTGCGCATCGGGCTGCCCGGAAGGGGCCGTTGAAATGGAGGCAAGGCCGGGCTGGCCAGAACCGCCGAAGACGGTCAAGGACCTGGTTTCAGCGCTCAAATCTATCTCGACACCCCGGTAATTCGCTTTTTTACTTTGACAAAAGTCTTCTCTTAATTAGAGTATAGCCGTGTTTCACGGATCTGCCCGTTGCATCTTGCGGGATAGGCGGTGCAGCGGAAATCCGACGATTGGCAATCCAACGTTTAAAACCTATTGTCTGCCCTATGACCGTGGCCGTCACCGGGGAATCGCTTCCCCGTATAGTCGTTTGCAGACCAGATTCGGCGGAGGCCGGCCAGTTTACTCACGATGAGGCCTCCTTGCCCAGAGCAGGATGATGACAGATAAAGACAGGGCATTCCAGGAGAGATTTGACCGCCATACGAGGGAGATCAATGGAGAACTTGAAGGGTCTCTCGGCACACGTATCGCCCTCGTGGAGGATATTGCCCGTTACTCCCTCCTGGGTTCCGGAAAAAGGCTGCGTCCCCTTCTCTTTGTTCTCTCCTCTCGTTTGTGCGGCTATGAGGGGAAAGATGTCTACCATCTCTCCACCATCTTCGAGTATATACACACCGCTTCCCTGCTCCACGATGACGTTCTCGACAACGCCGAGACAAGAAGGAAGAAACCTTCCGTCAGGCACGTCTGGGGGAATTCGGCAGCGCTCTTAGGCGGTGATTTCCTTTATTCGAGGGCTTCGGCTATTGCTATTGCGTATGCCAATATGGAGGTCATCAACGTCCTGAATGCTATGACGACCCGAATGGTTGAGGGTCAACTTTTGGAACTTGAGCATACCCACGATTGGCATCTTGGCAAAGACGAATACATTGAGATCATCGTTGCGAAAACCGCAGCCCTCATGTCTGCCGCTTGCGCCTGCGGGGCCATAGTCGCAGGTTCTGAAAAAAAGGTTGTTGAGCGCTTGAGTCAATTCGGACTCAACCTGGGTATCGCCTTTCAACTCATGGACGATATGTTGGACTATACTTCTTCCGAGGAGGTCTTTGGGAAACCGGTCGGGAAGGACCTCAAGGAGGGAAAGATCACCCTGCCGCTCATCTATCTCCTTTGCGACCTGGAGAGCCGGGAGACCGATAAGCTGGAAGATCTTTTCAAGAGTGGCAAGGCGACGGACGAAGATTACGAGCGCCTGATCGAGATGGTCAGGAGCGAGGGGGTGATCGACAGAATTCGATCCGAGGCGGTGGGTTATGTGGAGAGGGCGGTGGGCTTCATCGATTTTTTCCCCGAATCCTCTGCAAAGGAGGATCTTTTGGGGCTGAGTGCGTATACTTTGAAGAGGAGATACTGAGGAGATGTGTTGAGCTTCTTTCGGCTGCTTCAGACTCTCCTCCCTCCATCATGAAGTTCCCACGCCGAATGCCATTATTTATCTGGAAGAAAAAACTCCCGCTCGAAAATCAAGCGGGAGTTTGCGTTTGGCAGATGAAATAGAATGCTCTTGGCGAGTAGTGCCAGACTATCCTTTGGCTGCCTCTGACTGATAGTGTTTCATGAGGATCTGAGCGACTTCGGGACGCGCGAACTCGGGGGGCAAATTTTGGCCGGCGGCCAGCATGTCGCGAACCTTGGTGCCTGAGAGCATGACCCAGTCGTCCTTGGTGTGGTCCTTGACGCTTCCCATCATCACGACCTTTCCGAGCTTTTTGGAATATGCGGTGTGATCGCCCCGGAAGATCTCGATAAGAAGATCATCACTGCTGATATTGTCGAAGATGGTCTGGGCGTCGAAGGCGCCGTAGTAATCGCCGACACCTGCGTGATCCCTGCCGACGATAAGATGTGAGCAGCCCATGTTCTGGCGGAAAATGGCATGCAACACGGCCTCGCGAGGACCAGCGTAAAGCATGTCAAATCCATAACCGGTGATCAGAGCGGTGTTGGGCTCAAAGTAGAGTTCAACCATCTTGCGGATGGCGGCGTCACGGACGTTGGCCGGGATATCGCCGGATTTCAGTTTGCCCAGCAGCATATGGATGACCGCTCCATCTGCCTTGACCGCTTCCATGGCAATCTTGACGAGATCCTCATGGGCGCGGTGCATGGGATTTCGGGTCTGGAAAGCCACAACCTTATTCCAACCGAGCTCTTCCATTCGTTTGCGGATCTGAACGGCCGTACGGAATGTGTCTGGAAAATCGGTGGCGAAGTATGAGTAATTGAGCACCTGGATGGGGCCGGCGATACCGATCTTACCGACACTATTGAAGGCTTGAACTCCCGGATGCTTTGGATCATCGGTCCCAAAGACTTTCAGCGTCATCATTTTCATTTCATCGTCGGTGTACTCTTCGACCGCCTCCACATCCTGAATGGCCAGGACGGGATTGCCGTCGATGTTGGGATCAAGAAGAACAATGCGCTTGGCGCCCTTGATCGTTGAGGCATCTTCAACCATGCTCAGCACCGGGGTGGGCCAGAAAAGGCCGTTGGTCATCCTCATGTCTTTGGCCACGGCAAGGGCGTCGGCTTTTTTCATGTAACCGGTGAGCGGATTAAAATAACCGCTGCCCAGCATGACCGCGTTTCCGGCGGCGGCCGAGGAGATTTTGATGGAGGGAAGCCCTTCAGCTTCCTTGACCAGCTTGGCGCGTTTTGCATCGTCTTCAACATACAAAGGGTTTAGGGCGTCGGAACCGTGGGGTTTAATCATAATACTCTCTCCTTTACATATTTTTGGTTGGCGAAATAAACAGAATTCATCCATTTGGCTGCACTCATGGCGAGCCGTTGATTTTTCTTAAATTCTCGATTCAATACGCGCGGTAAGAACGGCAACCTTTAGCAGATTATAAAATCCATGTCAAACAATAAGTTGCCCCGGCTTATCTTGTTTCCAGTGGGTCGGGAAGGCGTTTTCACTCGCCTTCGCCAGGATGCCCCGTGCGCCCGTCCTCCGTAGCAGTGATACTGCGGAGGGTGGAGAAGCGCGGGGAGCTTCACTCCTCTAAACAGGAGGTTCTCGGGCGCTGAAGATGCCGTTTTTCCAGGGAAAGTCGGTTTTTGTCGTTCATGGCGATCCGCTATGCCGTCGTGCGGCACAACTGAGAAGCGGATACAAAGCGCCGCGATCCGTTCCCTCCATTCCCCTATTTGCCGAAGGGACAGGTAGGATACCTGCACACGTCGCAGTTCAGGCAGAGCCCGCCGTGTGCCATCGCTGCAAGATCTTTTCTGGCGATCCTTTCTCCTGCCAAAACCCTGGGCAAAATAAGATCCAGTACGGTCGTCTTATGAAAAAGGACGCAGGCGGGTAATCCCAGGATGGGGCTCTTGCCGATGTGGCCGTAGAGGAACATGGCCCCCGGGAGCACGGGCGTGCCGTAAACGGCGTCTTTGGCGCCTGCTTCGAGGATCGCAACCCGGCTTACGTCGTCCGGATCAACGCTCATGCCCCCGGCCACCAGAATGAGCTTGGAACCTTCTCTGATAAGGCGTTTGATCCCCTGTGCGATCCTCATCTTATCATCCGGGGCAAAAAGGACCTGACTGACCTCGCAGCCGAAGAACTGAAGTTTGTTCCTCAATATCGGGGCGAACTTGTCTTCAATGAGACCGTGAAAAACCTCGTTGCCGGTAATCATAATCCCAGTCAGAGGCCTTGAGAGCCCTTTTACAGAAAAGACGCCTCCGGCATCCGAGGCGATGTGCACGGCCTTGTGAAGGGTTTCCTCATCCAGAATCAACGGAATGGCCCGTGTTGCGGCCACTGTCTCCCCTTTTTCAACGAGAACATTGTTGTGCCGGGACGAACAGGAGAGGTCCCCGACAAGATTAATCTCGGTCAAGACCTCCACATTGACTTTCAAGAGGCCTCTGTGGGCCGCCTTTAGCGGGATCTTCCCCTCCGATGGTGGCCCTTGAGAGACGACGCCCGGGCCTGCGAGCGCCGTAGCAAGTCTTATGGCCGCGTCATCTTCGTGGACTTCTTCAGGCCCGATATGCAGGACAAAAAGATGTTCTTTCCCTAAACGCCTAAGGTGAGGGATATCCTCTTCCAGTACAATGTGTCCTTTCTTAAATGCCGCCCCTTTAAATTGACCCGGCCTGATCTCAGTAATGTCGTGGGCGAGCACCTTTCCCACCGCCTGCTCCAGGGGAATGATGGTTGCTGAAGATTTGAATTTGCTCGGCATAAGTGACTCCGCATGTAAAAGGCCGGGATGATATCACACCTAAACGGAGAGGTGCAGCCCGTCACGACCCAAAATCAGTTCTCCACTGTAAGTCTTACGGCATTCCCTGGTTATATCCGTTGCCAAGACTTCTGGGTAGAAATGGAGAAGCACCAGCCTGGATACCTTCGCGAGGCTGGCGATTCGTCCTGCCAAGGAGGGTGTTAGATGGCCTTCAACCTCCTCACCTTCCGGGAATGAGGCCTCTAATATAAGGAGGTCACAGTCTCTTGCAAGATCAATCATCTCCTCGCAATACCCCGTATCGCCGGAATAGACGAAGCTTCTGCCTGAAGGCCCCCAAATCCGGTAGGCCAGGCTTTGGGCCGTATGTTTCAAGGGCTGCGACCGGACCTCGAAACCATGATAGCTTCGCCTGTCGGGTTTCTGGGTGTCTAGTTCATCGATGGTCATCAAATCAGGGGGGATGTTCAACCAGTTCCCGTAAGCCCTCTGGAGGTTCTCGAGAAAAGCAGAGAATCCCTCGGGCCCGACGATCTGGAAAGGGTCCCTTTTCTCGAGGCCCCGGGGATTCTTAGTGGCAAAGAGGAAATGAATCAGGTCGGCCGTATGATCAGGGTGGAAATGGGTGATAAAGATCAAGGCAATCCTCTGGTGATCGATGCCGAGACGTGAAAGTT
>JAZDGZ010000462.1:0-2870 GCA_043806375.1 Pseudomonadota bacterium
CACCTCGATCAACTGGCTCGGCGAAAACCGCCACCCCGTCGGACAGGGCGAAAAGACGTGGATATAGGCCATGCCCCTCTTGGCCGCCTCTATCGCCTTCGCAAGCTTGGCGTAATAGTCCTCCATGAAGGCGGTGCATGCCGTCGCCACATACTCGCAATTGTGCATGACCATGATGAGGGGCATCGGTTTGGCATCGCGGGACTTGCCGCGCAAGACCGACCCAACGGGCGTGGTGGAGGTCCAGGCCCCATAGGGGGTTGTGCTCGAGCGCTGGACGCCCGTATTCATGTACCCCTCGTTGTCCACACAGATAAAAATCATCTCTTCCCCGCGCTCCGCCGCCCCGGAAAGGGACTGAAATCCCACATCAGCGGTGCCCCCGTCTCCGGCAAGGGCGAGCATGGTCACATCCCTCCCGATCCTTTTGTAATAGCGCCGGGCCCCCGCGAGCATGGCCGCCGTGTTCGTCAGGAGCGGGTGAAAGACGGGCGTCTTGAGTCCCGTCTTTTCGTTGTAACCCACAGTCCCCACGCCTGCCATGCACCCGGGAGGCGTGGCCACCACCGTGTTGGGACCTATCCGTCGAAGGGTGTGCCGCAGGAGCATTTCTGAGTTGCAGCCGAGACATGCCGAGAGACCGGGAACGGCCAGATCTTCAAGGTCCCCCCACTCGTTGAAAATCCGGGAGCTCGTCTTCACCTCGAGAGCCTTGGGGGTACAGGCCTTGACGCAGGCCGGATCACCGTCGCAGAAATCGCACTTCATCACCTGTTCGGTGAGGGTATTGTATGTGATCCCGCCATAGGGACAGGCAAGGGTGCAGAGCTGGCAGTTCACACACTTCTCCTCATCCCGGTGGACGATGCCGGTCTCCCCGTCCTTGCTCAGGGCCCCTGCCGGGCAGTTCGTGACGCACTGAGGCTCCCCGCACTGCCGGCACATAACGACGCCGAAGATCTCCTCTTCCGCATCCTTCACCACCTGAATGCGTGAGTGCGCCGGCTCGGACGTGCCGGTATGGAACTGAGCGCAGGCCTTGACGCAGTCCCGGCATCCGTCACATTTCTCTCCATAGAAGGCAATGGTCTCGTAACTCTTTCCCATTTCTTGAATCTCCTTATTGCGTCTACCGCCACATGATCGACATCAAATAGCGGCTCGTCTCCAGAGGGGCAGCCGAAAATCTCGACTTGACCGCAGACAGGTCTACTCCTCTCCGAATCAGCTGACACATAATCCCCGGATCAAGATCACTGTTGATGCCGCAGGCCCCGACGAGCCTGTCGTCCTTAAACACGAGCTTCTGATACCTGAGGCTCGTGGGCAAAAACACCTGATCCACCTCAAAACCGTCCCCGGATTTTGGGACGGCGCTTAGCCCTACGGCAAAGGCCCGGTGGCCGAAAAACTTATAGCTGTTGAGGGCAATTCCCCCTGCGTAGGTTTTCAGGGTTGGATCGCCAACCATGTCCATGCCTGCAATCCGGCCCTGTTCCACGGCACTGGGAAGCGTGGCATTCACCCTCTTCCCGGAACTGAAAAACCCCTTCGCCTGGGCCACGTCCCCCGCCGCCCATATCCCGGGGAGATTGGTCCGCATTCTCTCATCCACGAGGATGCCCTCCTCCGCATTCACCCCTGAGCCCTGCAAATACTCGATCCTCGGTTTCACCCCCACAGAGACCAGGAGAAGGTCCGCGGAGAGGGTTTCACCATTCGCCAGCGTCAGTGCCGGTTTCCCTTCAACCTCAGCCACCCGGGTCACCTTCGCCCCCGTCATGATGCGGACACCTTCCTCCGTAAAGGCTTTTTGGATCAGGGCCGCCGCATCCTGATCGAAATAGCCGGGGAGCACTTGGGGCAGGGCCTCCACCACTGTGACCTGGACCCCGCCTTTGGCCAGGTTCTCCGCCGCATGCATGCCGATAAGCCCTGCTCCCAAGACCACCGTTTGATTGGCCTTGCCCATGGCCGAGCGCAACCTCAAGCCATCCTCAAGGGTCCTCAACACGTGGTAGGGTGTCTCCTGAAGACCCTCGATGGGCGGTACGACGGGTTCGGCCCCTGTGGCAAGGAGCAGCTTCTCAAAGCCCAGGATTTCGCCTCCATCTAAGTGAACGGTCTGGGCTCCAGGGTCGAGGGCCACCACCTTTGCCCTACGTCTGAAAGTGACCCCGAGGCGATCCAGGGCCCCTTCGTCTCGAAGGAAAACCTTCTCCGCCTTCACCTTGCCCGACACGAGATAGGGCAGAATCGTCGGTGAATAAGGAAGGGCCTCTTCCTGAGTGACCAGGGTCATCCGGCCATCCCTGTCCTGCAATCTTATGGCATCGAGGGCTGCGAGCCCCGCGTGGCTGCTGCCGACAATGAGATATTTGCTTCGCTCCATACTTGCTCCTGGTTTTCGTTCCTTCAACCTTGATGGTCTCGTAAACATTCATGACACTGAAATGTTGTCGCCCCCGCGCATGAAAATCCCCCTCCATCCCCCTTTGCAAAAGGGGGAAGCAGGAGGAAACGGCGAGCCAAAGAGGTCTCCCCCCTTTCGCAAAGGGGGGCTGGGGGGATTTCACGGTTGAGATCATTTATTTTAATTCAAACATAAAAGAGATTATCAAAGCTATGCATTTTCACGGCAAAAAGTCTCAACAACGTGTCATTTCGAGCGAAGCGAGAAATCTCAGCAATGTAACGCGATGAAAACACAAGATTTCTCCTTGCAGTCGAAATGACAGATTCATCGAATACGACTTTTTACGAAGCCGTCAACCTTGCTTCCCAAAAAGTCAAAATCTCTCGCCAAGTCGCAAAGCACGCAAAGATAACTTATGAAAATTAAAATGATATTTTTTTGGCGTCCTTGGCGC
>JAZDGZ010000463.1:0-3989 GCA_043806375.1 Pseudomonadota bacterium
TCGTCAACTGCCCCGCCGGTAAGATGGGCAAGCGGCCCCCGGCACCATTTGACTATTATCGGGTTCAGCTCAGCCACCACGACTTCGGCATCAGCTGCGAGATTATCAAGGGCCGCCTTCAGGGTGAAACCCATGCCCAGGCCACCCACCAGCACCCGGGGATTTTTTTTATTCTTTAAGGACTCACACGCCAGCTCTGCCAAAGCGATTTCGGACATGTTGGCCGAGGCGTTCATCAGTACCCGACCATTAATGGTTATCAGAAAATCCGTCTCGCCCCGCTGCCGAAGATCGAGACGCCCCTCATCAATATCAATACTGTCAAGAGTCCGCCATGGCGTAGCCATTTAAAATCCTTAGAAGCCATTTCAAAACATCAGGTCAGGATTGACTTATGAAGAACCATGGGGGCAAATCTTCGTTTGACGCTTGTTGATTCTTTTTAAAAGGTCAACCGACGATTTGACCTCTTTATCTTTACCCTGGAAATCAAATGGCATGTGTTTTTTTGATGATGAAACCGCCTGATTTTTGGTTTCGTTCAAGTTCAAGAATACCCTGTGCTTCGGCGCCTTCCAATAAAGCACCGAAAGATCTGAAACCGTAATAGGATTCACTAAAGCCTGGTTTGCGGCGCTTTAAGGTTTGCTTGATCATGGAACCCCATATCTTTTCCTCCTCTCCTCGCTCCTGTAAAAGGGCCTCATAAGTCGCGACAATCAGATCCCATGCCTCCTGCTTTTTGTCCCCAGTGGCAGGGACCTCTTTGCTTTTTGGGGTGTGGGAAGGCTTTTGTTTGCTCTTGCTTGCCGACGTTTTTTCAACGGGCTTTTTGTGTCGGACCAAGTCATCATAATAAATGAACTCGTCGCAATTGGCGATGAGCAAGCTGGCTGGGAGAAGTGAACCGGCATTTTTCTGAAGTCCCTGGTGCCCCTCGCATCTCATAAAATGGACAACGGCCGCGCTATGGCACGGTAAAAAACCGCTGGCTCAGCTCTTCCAGTCCCAAAGTTTGCAGCACCGCATGCAGCCGTTCGGCCGGCCGTCGGCGCGGCAAATCCTTATAGCTGGCGATAATAAGTTCATTCTTCATGGAGTGTTCCCACCCCACCAGCTCGGTGACACTCACCTGATAGCCGTGGGCCTCAAGCTGGAGACAGCGCAGCACATTGGTGACATGACTGCCGAATTCCCTGGTGTGCATCGGGTGCCGCCAGATCTCGGTCAGGGCGTTGCCGGCCAGCATCTTCCCTTTGTTCTTTCTAAGCACTGAAGCCACTTCGGCCTGGCAGCAGGGCACCAGTACCAAGAAGCGCGCCTGTTTTTTCAAAGCGAAATGAATGGCGTCGTCCGTGGCCGTATCGCAGGCATGCAGAGCGGTCACCATGTCGATCCTCGCCGGCAGTCGGTCGGATTCTGTGGACTCGGCCACCGACAGATTCAAGAAGGTCATCCTGGGAAAATGCAACTTATCCGCCAGTAATCGAGATTTACTAACCAGTTCATCCCGTGATTCAATGCCATAAATCCGGAACACATCGGTGAGCGTTTTGAAAAATAGGTCATAGAGAATAAAGCCCAGATACGATTTCCCAGCCCCATGGTCAACCAGATGAATATCCGGGTGCTCCTGTTGTATTTCCTGCAAAATCGGTTCAATGAACTGATAGAGGTGGTACACTTGCTTGAGTTTGCGCCGACTATCCTGGTTCATCTTGCCGTCGCGGGTCAGGATGTGCAGTTCCTTCAACAAGTCCAGGGATTGTCCAGGCCGTATATCGTGCTTCTCACTCATGGCTCATACTTCCTTCATAACGGGGGTGGTGGTGGTTTTTCGCCAAGGGCCTTTCCCGGCATGCGCCGGTTTCCTTCAGCGTAGGGACTTGGCAATTGAACATCTTCCAATTTTTAAGAACTTGCTTTCTGGAAGGGAGGAGCGGGACGCTCTTTTAAAATTCAATTGAAATTTAGAATCTATCCATAGAAAGCCAACAAACAGTTCCAGCCGGTAAATACGGCTGAACTGCGTGTTATTCTTTTCCGATAATGTGTTTTATGTGGACCCCATATACCCGGCGGATCTTTCTGTCTAAGATCAAAATCAATATGCGTCCTGGAGGCTGATCTCCGCCCTTTTTCGCTCAAAACGCCGTCTCTCAGTAAATCTCGGGCTTGATCCCCCTTACGTTCACAGCGGACTATACCAGCCCGGAACGTCCTCGTCCCCGGCAATCCTCCGGCCCTCAACATGATGTGCCCATTTCGCTCTTGACACACAAGGGCCGAATTACCTATACTCCGACCCACTGGAAGCAAGTTCTTATCACCCTCACCTCACCACCTGGAGGAAGAGTCGTATGGGTAAGGCTATAGACGACTTTGTCGACGAGCTCAAAAAAGAGATTCTTCTGGAGACGAAAGAGGCCTACGGAGAGAAGGCCTACGAGAGATGGTGTCATCCCCTTTACATGGGCCTTCTGGAGGATCCGGATGGCCAGGCCTATGTGAGGGGCCCCTGCGGGGACCCGATGGCCGTCTTCCTCAGATTTGAGGGGGACTGCGTCAAGGAGGCCTCCTTTCAGACAGAGGGGTGTGGCGCCAGTGCGGTTTGCGGTTCCTTTGCCGCCGAGTTGGCCATTGGAAAAAACCCCGATGAAATCATGCAAATCACGGGAGAGACGATCCTGGAATCTCTAGGGGGGCTCCCAATGGATGAGGTGCCCTCTGCCTTTCATGCCGCCCAAACGCTTCACGAGGCGCTGAGGGACCATATGGCCAAACGATCGGGAGGTGAAAAGGAAGGAGAGCCGTCGGGGCGCGAGGATTAAGATCCCGGTTTTTTCTTTATCTCCTCGATGAGCCCCGTCGTGGAATAGCCTGACACAAAGGGGATGCGCCTTACCTCTCCGCCCGCCCTTTTTACCACCGAAGCGCCTACAATCTCGTCTTCGTTCCAATCCCCCCCCTTCACCAGGACATCGGGCAGGAGGCGTTCGATGACGCGCAGGGGATCCTCTTCATCAAAGATGACCACGGCATCCACGCAACCGAGGGCAGCCAGTAATTCAGCCCTTTCTTTTTGACCAAAGACGGGCCTTCCTTCTCCTTTGATGGCCCTTACCGACCTGTCGCTGTTGACGGCGACGATCAAGAAATCTCCAAGTTCCCTGGCTGACCAAAGATAGCGCGTGTGGCCCGGGTGGAGGAGATCGAAGCAACCATTGGTGAAGACAATACGCTTCCCCCTTGCCTTGAGTTGATCAGTCTCTTTTCTCAACTCCTCGATCTCCCTGACCTTGAGGCGGTATGCTTCCATGATTTTTGTCCAAAGAAATGATTTTACCTGCAGCACCTGCAGGGAGGGTGGAGAAAAGGCCACTGGGGCCCATGCGGACCCCTTCCCCAGCCACTCGACCTTTTATAGCCTCCAATGGCGGGGGCTGTCAATTTTGTTCGACAAAACTTGACGGTCTCGTAAAAAGTCGTCACCCCGTTGAAAAACGGGGTCCAGGTTTTTTGTAACTCTATGAAAGTACTGGTATGAAACTTCACAAGCTCCAGGGAATCGGACCATTGCGGATTCCGGCACTTCAGCGCGAGAAAAACCAGCCTGGATCCCGGCTCGCGTTGCGCTCCGCTCCACTTGGCCGGGATGACGCTTTGGGGCGTCGATCGACTCGGGTGTATGATTATGCTCCGTCATTCCCCGGCTTGACCGGGGAATCCAGGTTTTTAACTTCCAATGCGTTTCTCGTATGAAACTTGATGCTCAAGGCCAGAGTTTCCTGTTCGATCAAACTGGCCAACCGGCCAGCGGCTAAGCTGGATTCCGGCTGGAGTTTATCCCGCACCTGGTGCGCGGCCGGGGTGACGATTCGGCAAGGTGTTGCCTCATTCTAACGAAATGGGATGTGGCAAATTTCGGGTATTCTTAGAATCCAGCTAATGTTCATTTTGTCCATATATCGCTAATTCATGCTTCCCCT
>JAZDGZ010000464.1:0-2513 GCA_043806375.1 Pseudomonadota bacterium
CCCATGAGCTGGGGAGAGGTCTACACCTCGCTTCAGACCAAAGTCATTGACGGTCAAGAAAACCCGATCGCCATCATCCATGCCTACAAGTTAAATGAAGTCCAGAAATACCTGAGCCTGACCGGTCACTTTTACTCCCCCGCTCCCCTGAGCATGGGCCTGAAGAAATTCAGGGAGCTCAAACCGGCTTGGCAAAAGATCTTCCTGGACGCAGCGCTCAAGGCCGCTGCCTTTGAACGAAGGATTATTCGAGACAACGAGGCCAGGCAACTCCAGGAACTGAAGGCCCTCGGTATGGTCATAGACACGGTGGAAAAACCTATCTTCGTCGAGGCCATGGCCCCGGTCTATGACAAGTTCTCCGAAGAGTACCCTAGGTGGAAAGGCATCCTGGAAAAGATCAGGGCTATCCAGTAAGATTTCTTGAACATTTCAGCTCGTTGAACCGGAGCGATGATTGGATTGGTCATGGAGAGGATGAGCGACCTTCTGAACCGTCTGTGCGAGATGCTCCTGATCATCGTCTTGATCGCCATGGCCGTTTCTGTCTTTTTGCAGGTCCTCTTTCGATACCTGCTCCATTTCCCCCTGTTCTGGACAGAGGAATTTGCCCGCTATTGCCTGGTCTGGGCCTCCCTCTTGGGGGCTGCGGTGGCTCTCAAGAGGGGAGAGCATATCGCAGTGACCCTTTTTCTGGAGCGCTTTCCCAAGAGCCTCGCACGCCTCTCGGTGATTTTGGGCCGAACCGCACTTCTCCTTATCCTAGGGGTGATGGTCGTGGGGGGCATCAAGCTGGTGCTGATCACCCGCGTACAGATCAGCCCGGCCCTGCGCATCCCTATGGCGGTTCCCTATCTGGCCCTGCCCGTCGGATCGGCCGTCATGCTCTTTCACGTCATCACCTCCTTCTTTCATAAACCGGGCGGCACTCCCCACATGGCTCGGTCCGGCAAACCGCACAAACCATGAAGGCGACCTATGGTGCTGTTGACCCTCTTCCTTTCCTTTGTTTTTTTTCTGATCATAGGGGTTCCTGTGGCCTTTGTCTTGGGCTTGACCCCCCTTGTCGCTCTCATGACGCAGGGAGACACACCCCTCGTGCTGGTCGCCCAGCAGATCTTCACCGGCATAGACTCCCCGGTCCTCATGGCCGTCCCTTTCTTTATCCTCGCCGGGAACATCATGAGCGCCGGCGGAATGACAGAGCGGCTGCTCGGGTTCTGTCGTCTTCTGATCGGCTCCTTTCGGGGTGGTCTGGCCTACATCAATGTGGTCGTCAGCATGCTCTTCGCCGGCATCACCGGAGCTGCGGTCGCCGATACCAGCGCCGTCGGCTCTATTCTCATCCCTGCCATGAAGAGGGACGGCTACGAGAGTGACTTCTCCGCCGCCGTGACCGCCACCTCCTCGACCATCGGACCGATCATCCCCCCCTCCATCCCCTTTATCCTGTACGGGGTTCTCGGCGAGGTCTCCATCGCTTCTTTGTTTCTCGCAGGATTCGTGCCCGGCGTGCTCCTGGGCCTTTTCCAGATGGGGGTGGTGTGGATCTACTCACGAAAGAGAGGGTACCCCAAGAGCAGGCTCCCCTCTTTTCGTGAAGCCCTGAGACTGACTGTGGATGCCCTTCTGGTGCTCCTTATGCCGATTATCATTCTTGGCGGCATCCTGAGCGGGGTCTTCACTCCTACGGAGAGTGCCTGCATTGCTGTCTTTTATGCCCTTGCCGTCAGCCTCTTCATCTACCGGGACATTCGACTCAAAGACCTGCCCCGGATCCTGATCAGAACGGGAACGACCAGTTCCCTGGTCATGTTGGTCATTGGCATGGCCAGCATCTTTTCCTGGGTGATCGCCAGCGAGGAAATCCCTCAGCTGGTCGCCAAAGTCATGCTGGGATTCACCGACAACAAGTTCCTGATCCTGCTCCTGGTGAACATCCTCTTGCTCATTGTCGGGACCTTCATGGAAACAACCGCCTCCCTGATCATCTTGACGCCCGTCCTCTTGCCTTTGATGCTCAAGATAGGCGTTGACCCCCTGCATTTCGGGGTGATCATCGTCTTGAATCTGGTGATAGGCCTCACCACACCGCCCGTGGGTGTGTGCCTCTTCATCGCAAGCTCCATAGCCAAGACAAGCCTTGAAAGGGTATCGCGGGCCATCCTCCCCTTTTTGGTCGCATCCGTTGCGGTCTTGCTCATCTGTACCTATTGGGAGGGCCTCATCATGGCGATACCTCAGTATTTCGGCTACAAAGGCCCTACCCCTTAGCCTTCACCCTGTTGTTGAAAAAGAGACCGGTTATGTACCCTGGAAAGATAAGTCCGCAAAGCTCTTCCTGCCGTACCTGAGATGTCCTGTGGAATAAGAGGATTAAAGGGGCTTACTGGGTATTAATGCGGTAGGTCTGACCCGGGAAGATGGTGCTTCGGGGCGTGAGGTTGTTTAGCTCCAGGAATTCAGCCAGATTCATTTTGTACCTCTTGGCAATCAGATAAGGGGAATCCCCC
>JAZDGZ010000465.1:0-3288 GCA_043806375.1 Pseudomonadota bacterium
CATGGCCAGGGAGTTGATACGACTCAGCACGATGAGGCCAAATCCTGTGACGATGGCGCCACCGAAGATGAGTCTCCTTGGGCCCCAACGATCCACAAGCAATCCCGTCACAGGCGCCAAAAGACCGATTTCGAGGCCGCGAAGGGAGGCGGCCAATGAGATCTGGGCATATCCCCATCCGAATTCCTTTGCGATCGGCTCAAAAACAGCGGTAAAACCGAAGTGGATAATCCCTGAGGTAAACAGCATGGCCGATGAACAGGCGACGACAACCCACCACCCATAAAACACTCTCCGGTGTTTCACATTCACATCCCTCTTAAATAAGCCACTCCGATCAAAGATCGGAGCTTCTTGTCTCTTTATGAACCTGAGGATTGATCAGGGGAGGACCCTGCCCGTGACGGCGACAGGCCGGCAGAGCCCGTCGTGGGTCCACAGCCTGGAAAAGGGCTCGCCCACAGGGAGGACCGATGCCTCCAGTTCGCCGACATCGACCTCGAAATCCTTGTCGTACATGGGGTCCCATGGTTCAACAAGCATGGACCCCTTGGTGAGCTTCATAAAGCGCGGCCGCCGGGCCTCTCCCCAGGGACGACTTTCGACGTCATTTTTCAATCCCTCCAGGCTGGAAAAGTCCAGCAGCTCATGAAGGGTGACAATGGTCGGCGGGCTGAGGGGGATTTCTCCCCGCAGGTTGCCTGACAGCCCCTCTTCCGGTCTGACCCATGTGCCGCACGTCATCTCCAGGGCGTCCGGGGCGCATTTCTGGTCCGGGGGCACGAAGGCCAGGAAGAAACGGGTGTCAAATCGGGGCCTCATGGCCTCCGGGGTGATCCAGTGGGCCCAGCGTGCAAGCCTTGAGAGGGAGAGGGTCCCTCCCGATGAAGCAGCCCACGACCGAAGCCAGCCTTTCTCGGGTCTTTCGTCCCTTGGGCACCCTGAGATCTCTTCCGATCCCTCCTCGTCCTCTCGGCTCCAGGCGCCCAATAGCACCCCGGCCTCTTCATAGGTCTCCCGAATGGCTGCCACGCCATAGGTGAGGGCATCGTCCGCGGTCAAGCCGCCCCCCAGTCGCCGTTCAATTTCTTCCGGCCCCGTGTCCACATGGACCTGCCAGAAAGGGGTTTCACGGTCTGACGAATCCACGACTCCCCCTGGAAAGACATAGTTTGCCGGGAAAAAAACACTCCCCGAACTCCGCTTCAGGAGATAGACCTGAAACCCCGAATCATGTTCACGAATAAGCAAGACCGTGGAAGCGGGTCTCGGTTCCGCCGGCACCTCTTTTCCCTTGTCCATTATATCTTATGCTCCTTTATCTGCTATTCCCCTCATAGGTATTTCGCCGGATCTTTCATGAAATCCCTGTAGATCCGGTAATGTTCCGTCTCCTCGTAATCGACAGGCCTTATGGGAATCTCGTTGAAGCTGTAGATCTCGGCCCCGGGGCAGGCCAGGATCATCGGCGAGTGGGTGGCGATGATGAACTGGGCATATCCCTTCTGACCGATCTCCTTGAGCATCTTCACGAAGTCCAGCTGGCTTCTGGGCGAAAGGGCCGTCTCCGGCTCGTCCAGAAGATAAAGGCCCCTGATCTGGTACCTGGCACGAAAATAGGACATGAGGGACTGTCCGTGCGATTGCGCCACCAGGGACTTCCCCCCAAAATAACCCAGCATTGCAGGATCTGATGCCGCCCACTCATCCAGGTTCTGGGCAAAATGGCCGAACAGAGCAGAGCTGAAAAATGATCCTGCCACAACGCCGTCGGTCCATTCCACGGCGATGAACCTGTGAAGCCATTTCTCGTAAGGGTTCTTCTCAAGATGAATCCTGTCCGTGTCCCGCCATATGTGGATGCCGCACCTGTAGGCCAGGGCCTCAAGGAGCGTCGACTTTCCTGTCCCGTTTTCTCCCAGGAAAAAGGTGACGGGCGAATGAAGGTCTATGGCCGTGGCTTTCCGAAATATGTTCTTATTGAAGGGGTAGTACTCGTCCGTCGGGTATTTTTCCGGAAAAAGCAGAATTCTCTTGAGATGCATGATGATATCCCCTACATTCCAGTGTGGAGGCCATTGTCCTTTACTTTCGAGGCACTATAGGACAACGTGTCCGGTGTGTCAATTGATCGGTTCCGGCCTGATCCACCATCAAGGCATCATCTGCGGCGTTGCCTTCGCTCGCTCCTCCCTCCGGGGCGTAGGCCCTACGGGCCAGAGGCCTTGCGGCGTATTGCCTCATACGCCTCAGTCGTCGCTCCTCGGCGCCCCCGCAAGCGGGATTTCGCAAGCTCAACTTGCAGACTCTGACGCTGGTGATCAGGAATTGTCCCAAACCTACCGATGCCATTAGTGGTTCAAGAATTGCGCGGTGGCTTTGGTTCCGATGGGGGTTTCCGCGGTTGGTGTTCCCTGTGCTGTGGTCGCACCACAAAATGGGCGGGGCCTCGGTGCATCTTTGCTTAAGGGAGTAAGGATATGGCAAAGAACCTCTCCTATGAAATCGAACGCCGTGAGGCCATAGAGGCCGTCTTAAAGGCCTGCCGACTCTGCAGGTCGGTCCGGGCGGCCCACCTTTCAGGCGGCGTCATAGGAAAAGAGGATGGTTCGCCCGTAACCGTGGCCGACTTCGGCGCCCAGGCCTTGGTGAGCGCCCACCTCCTCGCCCTGTTTCCCAACGACCCCCTGGTCAGCGAAGAGGACGCCCATCTGCTCCGTCAGTCCGGGAATGAGAAGCTCAAAGAAGCGGTGATAAAACACGTCGCTGCCGTTCATCCCCGTCTCGACCCTCAGGAGGTGATCGAGGCGATCGATCGCGGCAAGGCATTGGGCGGTCCTGTGGGCCGGTTCTGGACCCTCGATCCCATTGACGGGACAAAGGGCTTTCTTCGGGGCGACCAGTATGCCGTTGCCCTTGCCCTCGTGGAGGACGGGCAGGTGGTCCTCGGCGTCCTGGGGTGTCCCAACCTGCCCCTTGATCTGCTTGAGCCGGAGGCTTCCAGGGGAAGTCTCTTCGTGGCCGTCAGGGGGGAGGGCTCGGCGCTGCGTAAGATGGACAGCCTCGAAGAGACCAGGATCAGGGTCTCGGCTCTGGAAGACCCTTCCCGGAGCATTTTTTGTGAATCCTTTGAATCCTCCCATTCCTCGCACGAAGAGAGCGCGGAGGTGGCTCGACTGCTGGGCACAAGAGAGGCCCCCCTTCGCATTGACAGCCAGTGCAAGTACGCCCTGTTGGCCCGGGGGGATGTCTCTCTCTATCTCAGACTCCCCACCCGGAAATCTTACA
>JAZDGZ010000466.1:0-8265 GCA_043806375.1 Pseudomonadota bacterium
CCCTGAGGGATGCCATCATCTTCGTGATATCCTTTGGGCTAACCTCCAGGAAGAGACCTGGATCACCGACCTCCTTCGTCGCCTTCAAGCCTGAAAGGGTCACTTGGACCTGGCCGCGATAGGAACTGGCATATCCCTCCAATTCAAGAATGTCGCCTTCGCCAAAGAGGCCCGATAACTCATCCGCCCTCTCCCACACCCTTGCCTCAATCTCGCCTGTGCGGTCGCAAAGAATCAGACTGATGAATGGATCGCCTTTCTTGGTGGATCCCAGCCTCTTCTCTTTGACGAGGTAGAGCCCCTGGACGCGATCGTCCTCCTTGATGTCGGACACCCATTGGTGGTTAATCTCGTTTACGGCTTTCTCCATAGGGTTCTCCCTGGCCCACAGAAATTTCCATCTTTCACGGTATCTTCAGCATTGAAAGGATGGACGCCACACAATGCAGAGACTCAGCTGAGAAAACTCCCCAGACAAGTCCCCCTTTTGAAAAGGGGGATTTAGGGGGATTTCACCAGCCTGTCCTTCACAACACTGTAGATCGAATCTATTACTCCTTCGTTGTCAGTCAAAACCTCTCTGCTGTTAAAGCGAAGCACCCTGATTCCTAGACTGTCCAAATAACTATCGCGCACCTCATCCTCCCTCGCGTTAACCGGTCTCCTATGTTGGGACCCGTCTATCTCCACGACCAAGTTGGCCTTGGGTGCGAAGAAGTCCACGATATAATGGCCGATGGGCTTCTGGCGATAGAATTGGACACCCAGGAATTGCTTGCGCCTGAGTCGTGACCACAGCGCCTGTTCGCTGTCGGTCATGTTTTTCCGCAGGCGACGCGCGACGTGTTTGAGCTCGCTTTCAAAAGGGAGAATTTGCTTTGCCATCCCTAAATCCCCCCTGCCCCCCTTTACGAAAGGGGGGTTATAATAGGTCCCTTATCGAAGAGAGATGATATTCACTGCCCTTCCTCATGAGAGGGGCAACCGTTGTTCCGCTTAGAGACGGCAAACCTCCTATTCTAAACACTTTCTCCTTGGTCCTAATGTAGGATGAGAGGCACTTGACACCTTCCGCGCTTGCTTCAGTAGCGCAGGATGGCTCAGGACTAACAGGAAGATCAGACCTGGTCCTGCTAATCGTCAAAATTCCCCTTCGGGCCTTTGTCAGGCTTCAGCCGGGAGGCCCGCTCCTTGATCTTCTCTTCCGTCCATTCATTAGGATCTTCCACGCGACCCACCTTTGGACCCAGGTCATGGGACCCAGCGTCAAGGATGGCCTCGATGGCGAGGGGGGCGGTATCGCCGGCATTGAAAACCTCGGTCAGGAGTTCATAGACAAAGTCCTCAACGCCCTTGCACATCCTTTCCCGCACCTCGCGCTCCAGCCCCAAGAGCTTGTTTTCAAAGGGCAGGTTGAGCTTTTTGTAATCGCCACCCTTGAGGCCCTTTGATTTCGCGTATGCGGCCATCTCGGCCCACATGGCATCGGTCATACCATGATCCGGCACTTTGACAAATTCCCCGTTTTCATCCAGAAAGGCGTTGCCGTACTCATTCACCTTCACGCCCCAGGTGATCATCTGGAGGGCGGTCGCCACATTCGCCTTGGTGGTGTGGGTCTCCTCAACTATCTTTCGCAGCCTTTCGGAATTGTTCCCTGAGGTCCCATGCTGGGCGCCAGATATCCTGTATTTGGCCAGGGCATCATGGATCTCCATTGTCAAAGGCACCTGAATCCCTGCATCGCTCGCCTCGATACCATGAGTGGTCCCATTGTTGAGGGCTATCCAGTCAGGGAAAATGTCATGGGCGTTCAAGCCCTGGATCAAATAGAGGGCCTCCTCCTTCGTCGAAAGGCCCGCCTTTCCCTTGATCTCCCCTACCTCGGTCTCATAACCGGCCCATTTGGGCAAATAAGGGTACAGGGCGAGGTTCGCAAGCAGATTTTGGTCGTCCGGCAGGTGTGATGCGTCAATGGCGATGGAGGTCATTCCCGCATCAAACATGGAAGGGATCTCCACCTTGGCCTTTGCCACATCCTGATCGCTCTTTATCCCGTAATGGTCCGCGTGGATAGCGACAGGGACTGTAATCCCAAGCTCATTGCAGACGGCATCCACCTGGGTTGCCAGATTCCAGAGGTTCACGGCGCAGTAAGCACTCGCCCCGCCCTCCGACTTGGCTATCTCCATAATGATGGCGGCGTTTGCCCTCTGGGCCGCACTGAGGGCGCCCCGTATGACGAAATGGTTTCTTCCGTTGGCGGCGATCGTCATCGCCTTTCCCTTGGCGATCAAGGCCCTATCTATGACCTTTCCGCTCACGATCAAGGCCTTGGAATGAGGGAAAAGACGAACGATATTGGGAGGACGACCGATTTCAAGCGCTTTTTCAAAGCCCTTATTTTTCGCAGTAGCCATATTCACCCCCTGTCTAAGATTGACGATTGATGATTGACGATTGACGATTGATGATTGTAGATGGACCATTGATTTCCTGACCTTTCAGGCTTTAATCTTCAATCGCCAATCTTCAATCGTCAATCCTCTGCGGTTCCACGATGACCTTAATACAGTGGTGTTCCAGCGGATTGGCGACCGTCTCGAAGGCCCCTGCTGCCTCTGCCAACCCCAGGCGATGGGTGATGAGTTCTCCGACGGGAATGGTGCCTGCCCTGAGCAGTTTTAGGGCCACGCTGCAATCCTCGGGGCTCCCCGCATAAGTGCTTGTCAGGGTTATCTCCGTTCTCCAGAAGAGGTCGTTGATAGGTGCAGGAATGGTCGCCCCTTCGGACGCACCCGCGAAGAAGAGGACGGCGCCTCCTCTCTCTACGGCCTTTAGAGCCAGGGGAATGAACCCCTCGAAGCAGATGATCACCAGGTCCGCCAGACGTCCCTCATTGACATCCCGGAGGGTCTCGATCAGCCGGTCACCGGCCTCAAGGGTAATATGGGCGCCCATGGTCACGGCCCTTTCCAGCCGAAAGGGGATGGTGTCTACGCCCACCACCAATCCGGCTCCGGAGGCACGCGCGAGGCCCACATGGAGCAACCCGGATATCCCGCACCCGAGAACCAATACGGTTTGACCCGTCCTCAGCCTCGCATTCCTCTGACCCCTCAGAACACAGGCCAACGGTTCCATAAAGGAGGCCTCCTCATAGGAGACCCCATCCGGGATCTTGAACACCCCCCGGTCCACATTGATTGCGGGAACCCTGACGTATTCCGCAAAGCCCCCTGGGTCAAAATGGGTCCCTCTCAATAGGGTTTCGCACACCGTATGGTGCCCGTTTAGGCAGTAATGGCAGGTATTGCAGGGCACATGGTGCGTGGCTGCCACCCGGTCACCGGCCTTGAATCTTTCAACCCCTTCCCCCACCTCGGCTACCTCTCCGGCCACTTCATGTCCAAGGACCAGGGGGACCTTGTCGCGACGGTACCACTCCATCACGTCGCTGCCACATATTCCGCTGGCAACAATCTTGATGAGGACCTCGCCCGGGCCTATCCGGGGGATGGGTGTCACCCCAAGGCGAACGTCCTTGTTGCTGTAATACATCAGAACCTGCATGGATTTGTCTGTTGTCATCGGAGAGTCGTATTCGCCCCTAACGCGTTCATAGAAGGCCGGATGGTGCTCTTAGAGGGTCAACAAAGGGCGCAGATAGAGGGGCCCTGGCCAACTAGGCCTTCCCTCGTTTGATCGTCTCGAACAGATCAAAGGCCTGTTTCGGCGTGAGACCGTCATGAACGACGGCGTTCAGAGCCCTCATCATGGCCGCCGGATGGGGATTCTGCCAGACATTTCTGCCAAGGTTGACGCCAATGGCCCCCTTCTGCATGCCATCATAGACAAAATCGAAAACCTCCAACTCCGTCTCGCACCTTGGCCCGCCGGCGATGACCACGGGGACAGGGCATCCATTGGTCACCCTGTCGAAATCTTCGGCGCAGTAATAGGTCTTGACGATCTTTGCACCCAGTTCTGCCGCAATCCGACAGCTCAAAGCGAGGAACCGGGCCGTCCTCTTTTCCATTTCTTTGCCTACAGCCGTGACGGCCATGACTGGAATACCGTAATCTTCGCACTCCCCGACGAGCAGGGAGAGGTTCTCCAGAGTCTCCTTTTCATAGTCGCTGCCCACAAAAATGGACAGACCCACCGCCGCAACGTTGAGCCGGATGATTTCCTCTATCGAGGTGGTAATGATCTCATTCGCAAGATCCTTGCCTACGACGCTCGTCGCGCCGGAGACCCTGAGAATGATAGGGGTATCCACATCCGGGCTTATTGCAGAGCGCAGAACTCCTCGGGTCACAAAGAGGCCGTCAGCATAGGGAAGAAGATCTCTGACTGTCTCTCCCGGTCTCTCAAGGCACCGGGTCGGGCCCTGGAAATAGCCGTGATCTATGGGAAGAAACTGGCAGTGGCCGTCGGCTCTGATGAGACGGGAAAGGCGGTTTCTCATCCCCCACCCGAGGTTCTCGGCCCCCTTAATCCACTTGCCCTTCGTCAATCTTTCTTGTTCAGGCATCTCCCCCAGCCCCCTGGACGCCAAAAGGCCTTCTGCATCTGCCATATCCACCCTCCATTCAGTGACCGACAGTGGTCTAAGTTTCCCTACTCACACTGATTCTAGTCATTCTAAGAACAACCGAGCAATCCTGTCAAGCAGCAAATGCCCCCAAGAGCCAGAGACGCCGTTGCCCTTGATACATAGAAAGGGGTTGCCCAAAACGGTAACCTCTGGTATCAGAGGACGGATGGCGGCTCATCGCGGCATGCGATGACCATGCCTGTTTTCGTAACAAAACTACTATTCTTTTCACCACCAGACGCAGAAGACGCAGAAGACCGGACAAGAGGACAAAGTTGTCCCGAGCAAAAAATGGAAGGCTGACTATGATCGAACAGGACATCCCGCCCTGCTTCATCTCCATAGACAAAGAGGGGCGATGGTTCCACAAAGGGGCGGAAATGATCAACCGGGAGATCGTCAGGCACTTTTATGAGAACCTGACAGTCGATTCCCTGGGACGTTATGTGATCCATTGGGGCAACGAACACTGCCTTCTGGAGGTCGAGGATACCCCCTTCGTTGTGCGGAGGGTGGTATTCCGGGAAGAGGGCGGTGGCCGACACGCTCGCTTTATCCTGTTCCTGAGCGACGACACCCAGGAAACCTTAGCCCCTGATACCCTTTACGTGGGAAGGGACGACGTCCTCTATTGCCGGGTGAAACAGGGCCGATTCCCCGGGCGCTTCCAACGTCCTGCCTATTACCAATTGGCCGAGTATATTGGGGAAGAAGATGGGGAATTTTTCCTCCCCCTTAAGGAGAGGAAATATCCGATCCGCCGAGAGGGGGCGTCACCCTCCCCTTTTTTCCCTCTCAAACGATTCTGAAATCTCTATCTGCGCATTCTTTTTCAGGTTCTCCAGCCAATCCCTGTACACGACCTGCCGTCTCAGCTGCATAAGGGCGTCACGGTAAGGCCCTTTCTCCTTTTCGTATTGATCTCGATCAATCCCCTTCTGTCCCTCCCACCTCATCACGACCACGCCTTTGTCGTTCTCCAAAGCCTTCCCAGGGTACCTTTTCTTTTCATTGATGCTGAAGGCCGCCTCCATGAGCTCAGGACTATATCCGATGTCAGGAATTCCCCCCTGGCGCTTAAAGAAATCGGTTGTCCGGGGCTCAAGCCCACTCTCTTTTGCAAGCTCCGTCCATCCTTTTCCCTCTCTCAATTTGGCCAAATAGGCCGCTGCCGCGGACTTTGCCTCCTCAAGGGCGCGATAAGAAAGGTAATCGTCCTTTACCCTGTCACCGGCCTCCTCCAGGGAGGGCAGTGCCGACGGTTTCTTGTCTGTCACCTGGAAGATGTAGAACTTGCCCCCGTATTCGAGGACCTCGCTGATCTCATCCTTTTCGAGAGAGAACAGGGACTGCTTCAGCCGTTCGTCTCCGTCAATCGTGGGGACGGGTTCGTTCTGCGCAAAATAATCCGTGACCCTGGAAACCACCCCCCGTTCAGAGGCATACTTCTTGAGATCCACCTTGTAAGGCATCTGGTCCACGAGGGACAGGGCCGCCTCATGGGCAAGGTCCGTGGCCTCCATGTTGGTCAATGCCTCAGAGATCTGCTTGCGAACCTCTTCAAAGCCCTTGGTCTTGGCCGGCTGGATGTCTTCTATCTTGATAATGTGGAAGCCGAAATCGCTCCTGACGAGCTCGCTTATCTCTCCCTTTTTCAACTTAAAAGCGGCCTCTTCAAAAGGTTTCACCATTTGGCCTTCTGAAAAATAACCGAGGTCTCCCCCGTCTTTAGCCGTTGGACCCTCGGAGGACTTCTTTGCCAGACCCGCAAAATCCTCGCCCTTCTGCGCCTCCTTGAGGACTTTGAGAGCCTTTTCTTTTACCTTATTGACCTCTTCCTCGGCCGCATCCTTATCCAGTCTGAAAAGGATATGTCTTGCCTTGACCTTCTTCTTTTCCTTGAAGGCTTCTATAGTAGATTCATAATACTCTTTGATCTCTTCGTTTGTAAGCGTGACTTTACCCTTGAAAGCCTCTGGTTCGATCACAAGGTGGGTTATCTTCACCTTTTCCGGGACACGATATTCTTCTTTGTGCTCATCAAAATACTTTCCCAAAGAGGCCTGATCTGTCTTGACAGACTTCTTGAAGCCTTCCAGCAAGAATTGAACAAAGCTGAGCTTCACCTGTTGATTGAGAAAGGTATACTGGTCCAGGACCTCTTGCTCCGTCACGGGTGAAAAAGTCATTAAGAACTGCTGGATTTTCTGGTCCAGCATCCCCTGTCCTATGGCCGCCTCGAAGTCCTCCGGTTTCAGCCGGTTGTTCTGCAAGAGCGATCGGTACCTTCCTTCATCAAAATGGCCCTTGAACTGAAAGGCAGGGTAAGAAAGGATCTTTTCCTGGATCTCTTTCTCTGTGACATCGAGGCCTATCCTCCTCGCCTCCTGACTCACCAGTTTCTGATTGATCAAGCCCTGTAGAGCCCTGTTTCTTAAATCGAAGACCTCTATCAGGTTATCGTTCCACACATTCTTATACTCTCTCTGAAGCCCTTGAAGCAGATTTCTGTAAGCCTCTTGGTACTCCACGCCGGTAATGGTATCCCCGTTCACAGTGGCAATCTTAATAGCCTCTCCTGACCGAGTGGAGTATCCAAAGTAAAAAATAAAGACCACCGCGATGATCCCTATTAAAAACTTGATCAGCCAGGACTTGGCATGCTTTCTCATCAGGCTTAAGAGCATTCAGGTTTCCCTCCCGAAACTTTTGAGACATAAAGTCCTCCTTTCACGAAAAGGAGGACAGGTTGAAGACGACTTGCACCTATCTTATCGGCTTGGCCGAATCTATAGCATCTTAGGGCCTGCATGTCCACAGGAATTCACCTAAAGAGGGCATGGGACAGAAGGCGGCGCCATTGTCACCACTCCCCATGGCAACCGGAGTGCGATAAGTAAATAATTGAGATGGAGTGGCCGAACATGATAGGCTGTATTCATTCGCCCCAAATCAGTAGCGTGTTGCCAAGTCTGGTGTTTCATGCAAGAGAAGACCGGTCTCATCCTCCCGAAAATAAGGGGACGGGACAGACGCCCGCGCTGGCCCGGCACCTCCCCTGATTAAGATTTTGGCCACGGCTTGTCAAGCGTCGACTCACACCCTAATTGGGACTGTCTACCCTTAACTGAAGGAGTTCAAAGATGGCGACCGTCGCTCTTGGCCTCGACGTTTTCAGAGATGAATACTGGACACAACTGAAAGGCTGCAACATCGGCCTGCTATCGAACCAGGCCTCCCTGGACGGCCGTTTGAGACCGGCCAGGGAAGTCATTGCAGGGCTTCTTCCCGGTCAGCTGAAGGCCCTTTTCGGACCCCAGCACGGATTCGGGGGCGAAGAGCAGGATAACATGATCGAGACGGGGCACGCCTTTGACCGGGAGTTGAACATCCCCCTGTTCAGCCTTTACTCACAAGTCCGCGAGCCTTCCCCTGAAATGCTCGAGTCCGTAGAAATCCTCGTCATCGATCTGCAGGACGTGGGCACCAGGGTCTATACCTATGCCTCGACCATGCTTGGTTGTCTCAGGGCGGCCGCAAACCTGGGCAAGAGGGTCATCATTCTCGACCGGCCCAATCCCCTGGGCGGTGAAGTCATTGAGGGGAATCTTCTCAGGCCTGAGCTGTTTAGCTTTGTAGGGCCGTTCAGCCTTCCCATGAGACAC
>JAZDGZ010000467.1:0-3973 GCA_043806375.1 Pseudomonadota bacterium
GCCTATTGATCAATCCCATGGCTGTCCAATATGGGTAAAATTCATTGCGAGTCACCTTGATTCCATTGGCGATTTCGGAGAAGATTCATCTTTTTTAACGTCAGGTTACCCCCGGCGGCGCAAGCGATGACCAAGATTCACCACAGAGGCACAGAGGACACAGAGAAAGCTTTTTGTTCGGCGGGAGATACCGCCAAACAAAAATATTCTGCTCCAAGACCCGTCTCCGGCGAGGTTATTTTCGTCTATCGGTATCTCCCAATAGACGAAAATAAATCTCCCTCTCTGCGTCCTCCGCGCCTCTGTGGTGAACCCGCCAGACTGATGGCCGGTGAAAATCTTATTTTGGACAAGCATGGTTCCATCTCTTCCTTCGGAGGGTGAACGGGACCGGGACCACTTTCAGTATCTGCTTCGAATCTCGTCCAGGATCCGCCTGGACGACTGCTCATCACCGAACAGGCCCACACGAATCTTGATCTCCGTGCGCGTCTCATCCGGGCTTCTAAGCTTGACCGTGAGCTTCTTACCCTTCAAGTCCCTCGCGATCAGTTCACCCCAGAACTCCCCGTTTTCCTTGCTCGTGGTGGTGTATCCAAGCTCCTCTACGGCCTTCCGGGTTGCATTCCAGGCCACATCAAAGGAGACCTTTTCCTCAGACTTTGTCTGGCCGTAGACGAAGGCGGTGGACCCTACCCCAACAGCCGCCCCTCCGGCAATGATGGCCGGGGCGCAACCGGTGTTCATCAGGAGGCACAGGAGGAGAACAAACCTAATGCGCCATTGACCTCGGTTCATATGACAACCTCAAGTATGGTGTTGGAGAAGAATACCCCTTTTGGGGCTACTAATCAAGGGCAAGTTGGTGATCAGGGGTGTGGGGTCTTTATTGACACCTGATGCCCTTTATCTTATGCTCTCTTTTCCCTGGATCATTCCCTGTTGGAGGAGAGGTCATACCTTGAGCTTGGCGATTGAGATCAGAGGGCTGCGGAAGACCTTTGTTTCCGGATGGCTTCGAAAGAGGAAGAAGGAGGTCCTGAAGGGCCTGGACCTTAGCGTCCCGGAGGGGGCATTGTGGGGCATTCTGGGCCCCAACGGCGCCGGAAAGACTACCCTTCTTTCCATCATAGCAAACCTTCTGACCGCGGAGGAGGGGGAGGTCCGTGTCCTGGGAAGGGATGTCCGCACCCGGGGCAACCAGATTCGCAAGTTGATCAACCTCTCCTCAGGACACGCCAATTTTCTGTGGAGCCTGACCGTGCGGGAGAACCTGGAGTACTACGCCATGCTCTATGGCCTTTCAGGGAAGAGACGACAGGAGAAGGTGGACGCCCTCTTGGACCTGTTCAACCTTCAGGAGTTTTCCAGGGTGCGTTTTGACGAACTCTCCACGGGGACCAAACAGAAGCTTTCCCTTTCAAAGGCCCTGGTGAACGAGCCGGAACTCCTGCTCCTCGATGAACCTACGGTGGGGCTGGACCCTGACATCGCCCGTCGAATCCGCGAGTTCGTCCGGGGGCTTCACCGGGATAGGGTAACGACCATCTTGATGACGACCCACAACATGAAGGAGGCGGAAGGCCTGTGCGACCAGGTGGCATTTATCAAGGACGGGACCATCAAGGCGTTTGGACGGCCCCGGGACCTCAAGCAGGAATTGCGCCTGGGGGACACGATTTTCATTGCCTTCCGGGGGTCCTTTCCCGTGCCGAGGCTCGAAGGCATGAGCGGGATCTATGGGCTCCATGTGAGCGATTCCACCTGCCGCATTCTGGTGGACGACCATCGGGAGCGTCTCCCTCAGATCCTCGAATTCTTCGTCGGCGAGAGGGTCTTCATCAGTGATCTTCGCATTCAGGAGTCAGACCTTGAGGATGTCTTTATCGCCTTTGCAGGTTGAGATCACCAAGACAAGGGCCTTTGTAACCAAGAACTGGATCATGACCAAGAGGAACATCTTTACCCTCCTGGAGATCCTGTTCTGGCCCACGGTCGGTTTTCTGTCCGTGGGGCTTCTCGCCGAATTCGCGGCCCTTCAACCCGAGATGAAGGCCTTCATCCTCGTGGGGGTCGTCTCCATGAGCGCCGTTCAGGTCTGCCAGCTTGATGTGGCCTACGTGCTCCTCTACGACGTCTGGAGCAAGGCGGTGAAGCACGGTTTTATCGCCCCCGTGGGGATTCGGCACCTCCTCATCGGCTCCCTGATCGTGGGGATCCTGAGAGGGGGAACGGTTTTCATTATTCTCATGGGCGCGAGCCACCTCTTTTTCGATTTCGATTTCATGGTCCCGGGACCGGGACCCATCTGCCTCTTCACCTTGGGGCTCTTTCTCAACGCCGGCATGGTGGGCATCCTCGTCTGCATCCTGCTCCTGACCTTCGGCAACCGGGCCGAGGTGGCTGCCTGGTCCCTGGTGAGCCTGATGCTCCTCCTTTGCGGAATCTACTATCCGGTCTCTATCCTGCCGAACTGGGTGCGCATCATATCGGAGCTCATCCCCCTTACCTATTTCCTGGAATACTTTCGTGGTTTCTACGGCTTTGATCCGGCCTTTTCGCACGTCCTCGCCAAGGGGTATGCCATGGTCCTTTCCTACCTCTGCCTGGAGGTCTTCCTGATGAGGGCGGCCCTTCGAAGGGCCAAGAGGACGGGCATGTTGCTGAAGCTTTCGGAATAGCATGCAGCGTGCTGCCGGTTAGTGGAAACCCAAACTCGTTTCACAGATAATCCTCGAGCCGTATGTCGTCTGCGCCCGGTACGGCCTTTCGTTCGAACTCGTCCCACTGATTGAGCGGGGCTGTGGCATCGATCCCCAGTTTCGACCGGTGAAGATTGTAGGGATCCCGGGGAAAGCCGAGGGCGTGAGTCATGAGGAGAAGTCCTTGGTCGGGCCGGTTTCTGGTGGCCATAGCCCACCAGACATCGTTCATGTCGAATACATCCACGTCATGGTCGACAACGACGCAGCACTTGAGCCAGGAATAGGCCCCGAAGGCCGCAGCCGCCACATTCTTGGGCTCTCCTTCGAAACGTTTTCTAATGGAAATCGTGCAGCCGAGAATGGTCGGCACCAGACAGACCGCCTGAATATCGGCGACTTGGGAGACGGCCTCATAGACCCTGGCCTCCCGTGAGAGCGCCAGGAGGTGGGTGTCCTCGATAGAGCTTGCCTGAATGGTCTGATAGATCGCCTCTTTTCTGTGGGTTATAGCCTTCACCCTGAGGATGTGGTTTTCCATGACAGGCACATAGTACTGCATAAAGTCACCGAAAGGGCCTTCGGACTCTCTGACGCCGGCGAGGACCTCTCCCTCCAGAACGAACTCGGCTCCGGCAGGAACTTCGAGGTCAACGGTCTCACCCCTGACGACCTCCAGGGGCTCTTTCCGCAGTGCACCGGATAGACTAAACTCATCCATACCGTAGGCAACCGTTGTGGCAGCCGAGAGCATTTCAAAGGGGTGATTTCCTATGGCAACGGCTACCTCCAGATTCTTCCCCCTCTTCTCGCACTTATCGTAGGCGATCCCCAGGTGCTGCGGGGCGAGCATTCTGATGCCAAGTTTGTCTCTTCCCTTAACCTGCATTCGGTTTATGGAGACGTTCCTGATGCCGGTATCGGGGTCTCTGCAAATCACAAGCCCGGCAGTGATATAGGGACCCGCATCTTTGCTGCAATGGGTCACGATGGGAAGTTCTTGAAGGTCCACCTCCGGGCCTTTTTTGACGACTTCCTTTACCGGACCTGATTCGAGAATCCTGGGCTCCACAGGGGTTGCCGCGCGTTTTATCCACTCATCGACGACGCGCTCAGGGGCCTCTCCGAAAAGAAGGGCCAGCATGTCTCTTGATCCCAACAGATTATTGGCCAATCTGAATTTGGAGCCTTTGACATTTTCAAATAGGATGCACTTCTTGACTCTTTCCGCCGCTCTCATCACCGCAGGGATTTGGAGTTCAGGGTCCACC
>JAZDGZ010000468.1:0-2280 GCA_043806375.1 Pseudomonadota bacterium
TTAACTTTGCTTGTCGGCTTTCCGGGGGGACTGCTCCGGCTGAAGGCAAGGGGGTCTAATTTGCAGGGGACTTCGAAAAGGGTCAAGGGATAGGGGAATGCACAGAAAATTGTGCAGCTACGCCCTTTTTTTTGTGCATTCAGGGGCTCAGGGTGTAACCTTTAAAAAGATTTTCCTTTGCAAACCGGATCTCCGGAAATAGACTGGGTAAAAGGGGGAAGAGAAAGATGAGTCGGCGGTACCTTATCATCTTCTTGGGAGGGCTATTATGGGCTGCCACGGTGCATGGAGCACCGCCGGATCAAGGCAGTCCAGCCTCGCTCGTCTCTTCCCTGAAGATCCAAGGCGCCCTGGACTTTTGCGGCGAACGGGTTCCCCTGGAGGTGCAGGAGGTTCGGGAACGCCTGGAAAAGGAACTCCTGCTCACCCTGTGGGACCGGCCCCAAGTGATCCTTTGGCTGAAACGATCTCGTCGCTATCTCCCTCCGATTGAGGCAATCCTGGCAAAGCACGGCATGCCCGAGGATATCAAGTACATTGCCATTGCAGAGAGTGCCCTTCGCCCTCATGCCGGGTCCGGAAAGGGGGCGATAGGGTTCTGGCAGTTCATGAAATCCACGGGGCAAAAGTACGGTCTGACCATCAACGCCCGCATCGACGAGAGACGAAATCTGTCTGCCTCCACCGAGGCGGCCGTGCGATATTTTAAGAAACTGCATCAGGCCCTTGGGTCCTGGTCCCTGGTCGCCGCCGCATTCAACATGGGGGAGGACGGGATGATGGCGGAAATCCTGGAACAGGGGACCAGGAATTATTATGACCTTTATCTCCCCCTCGAAACCCAACGGTTTCTCTTTCGCATCCTCTCGGTGAAGCTGATTTTTTCCGATCCCCGGAAATACGGTTTCGAACTTGGCGATGAGGAGCATTATCCCCCCCTGGAGATCGATTCGATCCAGGTCGAGTGTTCCCATGAGACCCCCATTCGAATCGTCGCCGAGGCGGCCGGGACCTCTTTCAAAGTGATCAAGGATCTCAATCCGGAGATCCGGGGCCACTATCTTGCCCCGGGCAGCCACCGCATTCTTCTCCCCAAAGGTGCTTCTGCCCGCTTCATGGAGCGATACAAGGGCCTCGTCGCGAAACATCTTTCGCTCCGGGAGGAACGGATCTATATTGTCAGGGAGGGAGACAATCTCTCCTCCATCGCTGCAAAATTCGAGCTCCCCCTGGGGGCGTTGATGATCTGGAACCGCCTGGATCTCAGTCGGCCCATCCACCCCGGAGATCGCCTTGTCATCCACGGTAAGCAGGCGACCGGGGGTGAAGGGGCGGATGAAGATAAGGAAGGGCGCTCCGAAAAGGATTAACATGGTTTGAATTGGATCTTGAAAACGCAGAGGGAGATGATATCATGCGTAGTCACGTGAATAGGGTTGAAGGTCCTGCGGGAGGCAGAAGGACGATCGCAGGGCACCTCGGACAGGACAAGGGATTCCTGTCCGGATGTGTTTACCGGGCCGATGGTTTTGTCTATTAACTTCAATTCTTAGAAAGGAGACAGGAAATGGCAGGAAGCACGTACAATATCGTTGAATTGGTTGGAACAAGCGATAAGTCATGGGAGGACGCGGCCAAAACCGCCGTGGAAGCCGCCGGCGGATCCTTGAGAGATCTGAGGGTTGCCGAGGTCGTCAAACTGGATATGACCGTGGAGAACGGAAAGGTCAAGTCCTATCGGGCGAGGATTAATCTCTCCTTCAAGTACCACAAGGAAGATTGAAAGTCAGAGAAATTAACGCCAAGAGCCTTCTCAATAAGTCCAAGATTTTCGACTATTGCGTTAACCCCTACACCGGTTGCCAGGTCGGTTGCAGATACTGCTATGCGCGCCTCTTCATGAGACGGTATTCGGGTCACAGCGAGGCCTGGGGGGATTTTGTGGATGCCAAGATCAATGCCCCCCATGTTCTGGAGCGACAGCTGGACAGGGCCCGCAAGGGGACGGTTTGGGTGTCATCGGTCTGCGACCCCTATCAGCCCTTGGAAGAGAAGTTCGTGCTGACGAGACGCTGCCTGGAGCACTTGGCAAGGAAGCAGTTCCCGGTCAATATCCAGACAAAATCCAGACTCGTTCTGAGGGATCTCGACCTGCTCCAGGAATTTGAGGAGGTCCAAGTGGGGTTCACCATAGCTACAGACGATGAGCGGGTGGCCCGTCTATTTGAGCCCGGCGCAAGCCCTGTAAGGGAAAGACTGACAGCATTGGAAAAAATCCAC
>JAZDGZ010000469.1:0-2656 GCA_043806375.1 Pseudomonadota bacterium
GAGGTGCTGGAAACCACCTACATCGCCCATGAAGGCGCCATTGCCCAGATGATCCTGGATCGTCGTGTCCTGAAGGAAATCGGTTTCCTGGCGTGCGCCACCCTGGCAGAGGGTAAAGAGATCGAGGCGCATGCTGATCCCATGGAAGAGATATACTTTATTGTGAGCGGCGAGGGAGAAATGACGGTAGGTGAAGATTCGAGGCATGTGGTTCCGGGCGATGCCATATGGCTTCCTGCAGGCGTATCACACAGCCTCTTGAACACGGGCCGGGGGGATTGTTTTATCTTGGTCGTTGCATCACCCGCATGGTAAGAGCATAAGCGAGATGTCCCTCCTTAACCGGTCGCCGTTCCATAATCCCTAATCAAGATTTGGGTAACAGCCCATTAACCGGGTGCAACGACGTCACGCTCCAATCGCTCCGCCCTCCGGACATTTGAATGGGTGCGTCCGGCTCGCCATTCTCGAAGACAGATGATCACGCAGACGGCTCCCCCCACCAGATTGATCAACCAGCTGCGGCCAATGGCCCCACCGGGGGGGATCAGGAGTCCTATCCCTCCCAGGGCCAATACGAGGCGTGTCAGCCATGGTATCGGCCGCAGGAGATACCCCGCAAGGGCAACGCCAATGGCAACGGTCCCTGCGGCCGCGGTAATAATGGCCAGAGTGACAAGGTGGGCCGGTCCCTGGAGCAGAAGGAGCGGGTCAAAGACAATAATAAAAGGGACCACATAGGCGATGATCCCCAGACGCATACAGGTGTAACCCGTTTGCATAGGGCTTGTGCGTGCAATAGCCGCGGCAGCATAGGCTGCAATGCAGATGGGAGGGGTATAGAGGGAAAGCATGGCCCAGTAGAAGACGAAGAGATGGGCCGCAATCGGAAGGATGCCGAGTTTGGTCACCGCAGGGGCGATCGTTAAGGCGACAATGACGTAGACGGCCGTTGTCGGCATCCCCATCCCCAGGATCAGCGCAATGACGGCCGTCAGCGACAGAATGAGGAAGATGTTTTCAGAGCCCAGGCGTTCGACAAGGAGGGTAAAGGTAAAGGCGAGCCCTGTGAGGGTAATGGCTCCAATGACGATGCCCGCCACCGCGCAGACCACGGCCACCTCCAGCATGACCTTCCCTGTCTCTTCCAAAATAGCCATGACCTTCTTGAGGTCGAGTCGGTTGTCCCTGCGCAAAAAACCAATCACGACCGTCATGGCGGCCGCGTAAAGGCCGGCCTTGGCGGGCTGCAGGTTGTGGATGAACAAGAGATAGACGATGAGCCCTATGGGAAGGATAAAGATCCAACCTTTCTTCACCACCCCTGCTATGGCAGGAATGTTCTCGGGCGAGATCCTCGTGATCCCGGTCTTGCCGGCTTCCAGGTCCACCTGGACGAAGAGGGCCAGGTAGAAGAGGAGGGCCGGCATGAGAGCAGCCAACGCGACCTGGGCGTAAGACATGCCGAGAAATTCGGCCATGACAAAAGCCGCGGCGCCCATTACGGGAGGCATAAGCTGGCCCCCGGTGGAGGCCACGGACTCCACGGCCGCTGCCACGTGGGGCGAGTAGCCCGTGCGCTTCATCAGGGGAATGGAAATGGTGCCGGTCATGACCACGTTGCCCACCGGGCTTCCTGAGATCGTCCCGAAAAGGGCGCTGGAGACAATGGACATCTTCGCCGCTCCCCCTCGGAACCGTCCCAAGAGTGACGTGGCCAGGTCCGTGAAAAAGTCCCCTCCGCCCAGGGCAAAGAGGACCTGTCCGAAGAGGATGAAGGCGACCACGATAGTCGAAACAATGGCCAGGGGAATACCCAGAAGAGAGTTGGGGTCGATGTAGAGATGAATTGCAATTCTGGACCAGCTGATCCCTCTGGCGTTGAGAATGCCGGGAAACAGATAGGCATAATGGGCGTACAGGATAAAGACGGCCGAAATGATGACCAGCACCCAGCCGGTCATGCGCCGGCAGGCTTCCATGACCAGAAGGATGGCGATACTCCCGAAAATCACCTTAACCGCAGTAATCTCCCCGAGTTCGCTCACAATCCTGGGGTAGAAAATGACCAGGTAGGCTCCCACCGCAAGACTTGACAGGGATAGGAGAATATCATACCAGGGAACCTTGAGCGGGGAACTCGCGGGGCGAGCCCGTTTGGAAAGAAAAACGGAACTCAGCACGAGAACCAGGATGATCCCCAGGTATTGCTCCTGAAGCATCGCCGAACCCAGACGAGACGGCACCTCGAAATTGAAGAGCAGGGCAGTGACCGGGATGGCCAGAAGAAGGAGACGCTGAACCAACCGGATCCCGGGAGTTCCGGACTGCCGGAAGCGGGCCTCTCTTTCAATCTTTGCGCGTTCTGAACTCAAGCTCTACCTCTACGAAGGGGGATTTGCCATGGCATTTGCCCAGACCGGGTTCAGCCTCCCAAGAGGGGAAACCTCTCATTTCTCCGAAAGGAGGTTCTCTATTCGGCCAAAAGCCTTGCCTGAAGGGCATCCATCTCTTTGCCCCATTTTCCCTTTTCCTTGAAGAATTTGATTGCTCCGGGGTGATAGGGGATATAGGCCTCTTTGCTGACCATACGGCCGGGCACCCAGGCCCCGAGGGCGCTGTAGGCCTCTCCCAGTTCCTTGTTGTGTTCCCACAG
>JAZDGZ010000470.1:0-2613 GCA_043806375.1 Pseudomonadota bacterium
GCAAGGATCATCCGATCAAAGAACGCGGGCATCAACAAGATCACCTATGACGTCTTTTTCCGCAGTCGTGAGGAGTACCGCAAGGCGCTGGATTCCGGCTGCTTTATGAAGGAAGAAATGGCCAGGCTTCTAAGAGTCCCGCCGGACCGGATCATGGTGGTATTCAGGGCCGATTCCTGTTTCGCCATCAAGATCACCCTCCACAGAGAGATCTTATCGGGCTCTCGCGGGGACAGGGACCTCTTCGGTGCCCAACAGCACGTCCGGCTCATGAATATGAATATCCCTGTCTAGCCGACACGGGTCAAAGGCCTCCACGAGGTTCTCTATTTTATGAATTCGATCGCGTATTTCTCAGGAAACTGGATTCCAGCTGGAGTTTATCGCGCACTGGATGCGGGGCCGGAATGACGTTCCCGCCCTCTTGTCATTCCCCGGCTTGACCGGGGAATCCAGAGGGATCAGTAACAGCAGCTTGGCACAATGGAAATACGTTACCGTATTTACGAAACAAGGTGTCAAGGATACAAATAGGAAAGGCCATAACTCCAATAGAAAAGGGTGCCCTTTTCATTCGGCCAACCGTAGACGCTTCCTTTTAGAGGTCCCTCAGAATCACTTGCTTGTTGCCATTTTTTCGAAGGATATCCCGCTTTCGGAACCCTGGGCGGTTGGCCTCTCCTGCTTTTGCGGTGGATGCTTGACCAGCAAAGTGAGGGCAAAGGCGATGAGCGGCAACACGAAGACCGCTTTCATTGCCATGGGCACTCCCCAGGCGTCTGCAATCACACCGAGCAAGGTCACTCCAATTCCCCCGGCGCTGATGGTGAACCCGACCATCATTCCCGACGCGATCCCCAAGTGCTGGGGGAGGAGGACTTGAGCCATGACGGTTGTCAGGGCAAAGCTTGAGATTAAGACCATTCCTGCAATCCCCAAGAGGATGAAAGAGATGAAACCGCTGCTGTGGTAGAAAAGGACAAGGAAGGGGAACGACCCTATGAGGGTGATGGAAAGGAATTTCTTATGACCCCACCGATCCGCTAATGGTGCCCCCATGAGCGTTCCCACCGCCCCCGCCAACAGGAAGGTTGAAACCAGTTTCCCGACATAGAGAGGATTTCCTTTAAGGTAGTCGATGTAGTAAAAAGGGATATAGGTAACCAGCCCGAACTGTGCCCATGCCCTTATGGTGGCAATGCCGACGAGCAGAAGGAACGATACCTTCTGATATCTTGAGAGAGGCGTTTTTATTCCCCCGCTTGCCTCTTTATGGGCAGAGGCGACAGGGGCGGTCAGCATGGACATGTTGAGGAGAAGGAGGGTGGCGATCAAGATCCCCGGCAGGATCATACCCAGAATTCCACGGATGCCAAAGTGGGTAACGAGAGTGAGGGCCATAATCGGCCCAAGGGCAATTCCCAGGTTCCCGCCTACTGCAAAAATCGACATGCCTGTTGCCTTTTTATCCCCGGTAAAAAAATGGGCTGTCTTAAATCCCTCCGGATGGAAACTGGCAACCCCGAAGCCGCTCAGAATGACGGAAAGAATGATGAGGGAGTAACTGGAGACGAATCCGGTGAGAGATAATCCCAAACAGGCGATGAAAGGGGAGAGGGGGAGAAGCCAGCCGACGGGTCGTTTGTCGGACAAGTGTCCAAAGACAGGCTGAATGATGGAAGAGGTGATATTGGCGGCGAGAAGAATGGTCCCGGACATGGTATAGGATAGATTCAAGGCCTCCTTAAAAAAAGGGAGAAGGGCAGGTAACGCCCCTTGATTGATATCCGTCACGAGATGGCCTGCACTGAGAACGCCCAGTGCCTTCTTGTTTATTTTCATTGTTTTTTCTCTTTTCCTCTGTTTTCAAAAAGGGAGTGATATACCAGTGAGAGAGCCCTGGAACGGGGGAGGCAAGCGGGATCAATGGTTTCATCAAAAAAGGGCGCCCAGCTATATGCGTGAATGGCACCCTTTGGTTTCTTAAATGGTGCGGAAGGCGGGACTTGAACCCGATCTCGACACCTAAGCCATTGAAATAGCCCACGAAAATCTTAATAAAATGGCGATGCACAAGTGTTGCTCAAACAATAGCTGATTAGAGTCCCGGTGAATTTCAAGACTAATAGTCTTTTTGAGAGTAGGAGTCAACTCCAACTTGTGAACGAAACGAATGTTTTGGCATCGTCGTTGGGACAGGGGAACGAAGAAAAGCGACAGCATATGCATCTGGTAACCCAACAGCTATCCGGGCGTATGGCGTTACGGAGGGGGTGAGAGGGCGCCATGAGAGAGAAAAGCAATGTAGAGTGCCCTATCGACCAAAGGCGGGCTTGTCATCAAGGATTAGCTCAAGGTTCACAATGGTTCGAACACCTTGCTGAATAAGCCATGCGGCACCGTCTTTGTCAGGCCTGGCCCCACGCCAAAGCACATTTGGCGTTACCACAACCAACCACACAGAAATTTTGGATTGCAGAGCCGAGATTGTTCGAGCACGCGCCAGCGACACTTTGCCTTGATGCAGATGCACAACTGCATATCGAGAACACAAACAGGAGCGTGAAGGTTAGACCATATCTGCGAGCGAAGCGAAACAGTACGTATGCAGTC
>JAZDGZ010000471.1:0-9186 GCA_043806375.1 Pseudomonadota bacterium
GCTCTTTCGTTACGAGTTCGACGAACAGCGCAAAGGCATTTACAAGGTCGAGGCCTTTGAAAAGGCCTTTGCCGCTTACTGCGGCGTCAAACACGCCTTGGCCGTCTCTTCAGGCACGGCGGCCCTGCGGGTAGCCCTTGCCGCCGCCGGAATCTCCCCGGGGGACGAGGTCATCACCCAGGGATTTACCTTTGTGGCCACATGGGAAAGCATCCTGGATACGGGCGCTATCCCCGTCTTTGCGGAGATCGATGATACTCTCTGTCTGGACCCCAATGACCTCGAGAGCAAAATTTCCCCTCGCACAAAGGCGATCATGCCGGTTCACATGTGCGGGGCCCACGCGAGGATCGCTGAAATCATGAAGGTGGCGGACAGACACGGCATCCCTGTCATCGAAGATACAGCTCAGTCATGCGGGGGGAAGTTGAGGGAGAAATCCCTTGGCTCCTTTGGAAAGATGGGAACCTTCTCCTTTGACTCGGTAAAGACCATGACTACCGGAGAAGGGGGAATGATCATCACCAACGACGGGGACCTCTATATCAGGGCATCCGAGTATCATGACCATGGCCACGACCATAACCCCAATGTCGGCAGGGGGCTCGAGAAAAGAAGCTTTATCGGAATGAACTACCGAATGATGGAGCTTCAGGGCGCCCTTGGTCTGGCCCAGCTGAGCAAACTGGATACGGTCATTCTCCCGAATCAGAGAAAGAACAAGGCTAGAATCAAAGAGGCCTTGTCCCGGATTGATCAGGTCTCCTTCAGACATATTCCCGATCCGGAGGGGGATTCAGCCACCTTCTTGACCTTTTTCCTTCCCACCCCGGAGAAGACCAAGGCCTTCAACCGGGTCATGGCCGAGGAAGGGGCCGGGGCCGTGTACTGGTATGAGAACACCTGGCACTATTACGAGAGGTGGGAACACCTCCTGGAAGGGAAAAGCCTTCTTCGGGATTCCCATCCATTTAAGACGGCCTCGGGAGAGTCCCGATGCGCCTACCCCAGGGAAGCCCTTCCAAAAACAGCGGAACTCATGTCGCGGGTCCTCTCTATCCAGATCAATATCCAGATGGAAGAACAGATCCCGAAGATCATAAGGGCCATCGATAAGGCTGCTCGGGTCATTTGAGATTTAACATTTTACATTGAACACTGAACAAGTTTGAATATGCGAGGTGAGTACTCGTTTGACACAGAAGATCTATAAGGATCAGCAGTTGGCGGATCGATTTTTAAGATTTTCTGTTCTGATTGACCAATGTTCAATGGTAATTGACCAATGAAAATTGCCATCTGCCAGATAAACCCTGTCATCGGCGATTTTAAGTACAACACCTCCCTGATCCTGGAGGGGAGTGAGCGGGCAAAGGAGGCGGGTTGCTCCCTCGCCGTTTTTCCGGAGCTCTCACTCCTGGGGTATCCTCCAAAGGATCTGCTGGAAAGGCCCCTCTTTATCAAGGAAAACCTGATAGCCCTCATCAGACTGGCTTCGCAGATTCAGGGCATCCATATCCTGTGCGGTTTCGTGGATAAGAATCCGCGGGAGATGGGAAAGGGCCTGGTCAACGGCGTTGCCCTGATCGGGGAGGGCCAGGTCCTTCGGAAGGGGGGCAAAAGGCTTCTTCCCGCCTACGACGTATTTGACGAGACCCGCTACTTCGAACCCTCCGAACGAAGTCTGATCTTTGAACTGGGGTCCAAGCGCCTTGGCGTTACGATCTGCGAGGACATCTGGAACATCGCCGATTTTGAAGACATCCCCAGGTATAGACTCGATCCCGTCGCAGAGCTCGCAGCCGACGGTATCCACATCCTCATCAACATCTCCGCCTCCCCATACACCCTCAATAAAAAGGCCCTTCGTCGGAAAATACTCGAAAAGCTGGCTACTCAATACCGGTTGACAACGATCTACTGCAACCAGGTGGGAGGCAATGACGACCTCCTCTTTGACGGCGCCAGCATGGTACTGGATCAGAAAGGGAATCTGGTCCTCATGGGAAAGGAATTCGAGTCCGACCTTCTCATCTGGGACAGTGAAAGGGAATATCCCGAGATAAGGGACCCTCTGCCTTCAGAGGAGGAGTCTATTCTAAAGGGCCTCGTTATGGGGACGAGGGATTATGTCACCAAGTGCGGTTTCAGCAAGGTTCTGGTCGGCCTGAGTGGCGGCATCGATTCCTCCCTTGTAGCGGTGATCGCCCGGAGAGCCTTGGGTCCCGAAAATGTGACCGGCGTGAGCATGCCGTCCCCCTTCACCTCGAACATGAGCAGGGAGGATGCCGGAACCTTGGCTGAAAACCTGAAAATCCGATTTATCGAAATACCCATCACGGATATCCGTGACAGTTACACGAAGGCCTTGGCAGAGGCATTCAAGGGGCTCGAGCAAGACGAGACGGAAGAGAACATTCAGGCGCGCGTTCGGGGAACCCTCCTGATGGCCTTGTCCAACAAATTCGGCTCCCTCCTCTTGAGCACAGGGAATAAATCCGAGACGGCCGTCGGTTATTGCACCCTTTATGGAGACATGAACGGCGGCCTCGCCGTCATATCCGATATCCCTAAAACCCTCTGCTACCGGCTTGCCGGATATATTAACAGAGAGCGGGAGATCATTCCCGAAAGGGTCATTTCCCGTCCCCCTTCCGCAGAACTGAGGCCCGATCAGACAGACCAGGACAGCCTTCCTCCCTATGAAATCCTGGACGAGATCGTGGACGCTGCTGTCGTCAAGAACCTGGCCTACGAAGATATCGTCGCCATGGGGCATGATCCGGAACTCGTCAGGGACGTGCTCAGGCGCCTCGTCATGAACGAATATAAACGCAGACAGGCGCCGCCGGGCCTCAAGATCACCACCAAAGCCTTTGGATACGGCCGGCGCTATCCTATCGCCCGAACGAAACAGCCCTACTGAGAAAGCAGTGAACACCATCAGACTGGAAAACATCGCCGTCATCCTCGTTAAACCGCAGATCCCAGAGAACATCGGATCCGTTGCCCGTGCTATGAATAATATGGGAATAGGCCGCCTCCTGCTCGTCAACCCCGAACACTGCGAGCTGTCCCGCATCGTCAAAATGGCCACAGGCTCATCCATTGATATCGTTGAGCAGATGGAGGTTCACGATGATTTGATGAGCGCCATCGGTCCCTTTCACTACGTAGTGGGTACCACGGCACGTATTGGAACACAGCGGCCCGCGCTCACAACGCCCCGTCAACTGGCCCATGACCTGATCGCCATCTCACAGAATAACCTGGTGGCCCTCCTTTTCGGACCTGAAGACCGGGGCCTCTCCAACGACCATTTGAGGTATTGCCATACCATTGCCACTATACCCACCTCACATTTTTCCTCCCTGAACCTCGCTCAAGCGGTGATGATCCTCTGCTATGAAATCCTTCTGGCCGGCCGGGATACTGAATCGGAAAGCCTTCCCAGGCTTGCGAACAAATTTGAAGTGGAGGGCATGTACGAACACCTCAAGGATGTCCTGATGAAGATCGGATTCATCAATCCCCAGAATCCCGAGCACTGGATGCTCAACATACGGCGTTTCCTTTCCCGGCTCCCTCTCAGGGCAAGGGAAGTGCTGGTTATTCGGGGCATCTGCCGACAGATCGATTGGCACGCCGAGCAGTTGGAGAAGATGAAGATAGGGGAGGAGAAAAGAAAATAATAGAGGGCATTCTCAATTCCGGTCTTGATCCCCGGGGGAAATTATAATACCGTCTCAGCACTGCCGGGATGGGCAGACCTTTCTAAACGATATCTTGGAGGCCAAACAGAAGGGACAGAGTTTTTGGTGGCGCTGGCTTGACAGGCTCGGGGCCTACTACGAGAAGAAGTTCGGCCCTGAATGGAAGGATAAGGACGAAGACTTCTGGCGCCGCTTTCCCTCATGGTAGGAAATGTCGATCCGGGGATTCCTTGACTAACGTTTTGTAGCGTACTCCTGTTTTGCCAGGACCCAGTCCAGATCATACTCGGAGACGAGACGCTTTTCCTGCAGGATCTCCCCCAGTTTCCTTTGCGTTTTTCCAAGGGCCCAGTAGACATCGTCTTCAGTCGCGTGCCCCATTTCCTTGAGGATGTCGCCCAGCCGTTGGGCAGGGGTCTTCTTCTGCCGAGCCAGCGCCTCTTTTAACTGCTGGCGCGTCACCCGGCCCGCATCGATCAGGACTTCGCCCATCCTCAGTTCCTGCTCCCCCAAGGCCTCTTTGAGCTGTCTCTTGGTAATATACCCGTCGGTGACCAGCAATTCGCCGAGTCTGGGCTGAAACCATCTCGTCTTGCAGACCTTCCTCCAGAAGACGAAAGAAAGACCAAAAAGAAAGAGGGTGATGATCAAAAGAACAAACCCCAACAAGACGAAATTCACCCAGAAATTCTCAGAGAGGCTTGCCATTCGGGCCAGGCCGCTCGAGGGGGATAGGAAGGCGACAGCAAGGTATGTCAGCAGGACGGCGTAAAATATCGCCACAAACAGAAAGATCTTTGTCCTGGTGCTGATATCCCGCTCACCCTTGGAGGCGGAAAACCCCTGGGCTGAACCTCGAACATCGTCGGCCCGGCCGAGCCTGGCGCCCCCATCTCGCGCCCGCTCTTTCGTTTTCTCACTTCCCTTGGATCTTTCGCGAGCGGGGATACCCGTAAGGCTCCAGCCGTGACCGCACTTGTCGCAAAAGTTGGCCGAAAGGGGCAATATTTTGCCGCATTCGAAACACTTGAGTCCCAGCTTTTCTCCGCACTCAGGGCAGAACTGGGTATCTTCCCCTATTTCATGTTGGCATTTTGGACAGTGCATGGCTACAAACCGCCGAGAGAATTCCTACGAGAGACGCCCGTCCCCCGGCATCGAATGGCCTCCGCCGTTGGAGCTTTTGGGGACTCACCATGCCATTGGCTGCAAGAAGATAAGGCCCAATGGCTAAAGGATGAAAGCATTATAGCCCGATCTATAGAGGTCGGTCAAGGGAAATAGGGAATACTTTCAAAAAGATAGACCCCCTATCGTCCTCATCGAGATTCGAAACCCCTTGATGTCCCTCTCTCCACAAACCAGTCGATCAGCCTTCGAGCGATGCTGATATTGTCCGGAATAAGAATAAGGGGGAGAGCGTCTGCTTGAAACCAAGCCGCATCCACGATCTCAGCCTTATCGACGGAGATTTCGCCCCCGGCGTAATCGGCCGTAAAAGCGACCATGAGTGAGTTGGGAAAGAGCCAGGGCTGGCTCCCGAAGTATCTGATATTCTTCACCTCCACGCCCACTTCCTCTCTCACCTCCCGCCTCACACATTCTTCGAGCGATTCCCCCGGCTCAACAAAACCGGCGAGGACGCTGTACATATTGTTGGCAAAACGGGCGGCGCGGGCGAGAAGAATTCGATCACCGTTGAGTACGGCCACGATGATGGCAGGCGACATGCGAGAGAAATTCGTGAGGCCGCAGGCGGGACAGACCTTGGCCCTCTCATCCTTTTTATCCACGGTAGGTCCGCCGCACTGGCCGCAATACTGGTGGCTCCGGTCCCAATCCAGGATCTGTCGGGCGAGCGCGGCAAGCCAGAAGATCTGATCCTTCAGGTGTCCGGCCAGGCGCCGCAGTCCCTGAAAATCCATGCCATCGGGGACAGAAATGTCGGCCTCGCATTCCGCGGAGTAGCAGGGACGGCCGTCCAGGATGCCCAGGGTGTTCTTGCGTAGGATTTTCAGGTGCAAGGACCCTAAGTCATCGACACAGGGGATGCTGGCCTCCTCCCCGGTGAACCGGACCAGGAGTCTCTGGCCGGAAAAGAGAAACCACCAGGCAGGACCCTTCTCTTCCGGTTCCGGCAGGATGGCAGGGACAAAAGGCATATGGGTTGGCTTACGGTTCACCAAGACCTCGTCTCTTCTCAAGCAGCCACCCTTTTCAAGAGGCAGTCGCCCAAACATGGATTTTATCGCTTTAGAACCCATGTCCGTAACTCCTCTGCAATCTGCGTAGAAGTTGAAGAGCAAACCCGCCCGAGGCGGGTAAACCGCAGAATATCGAATGTAGAATGTCCAATGTAGAACTGAAGACTCCAGTGGACCGACTTCGTGATTCCATATTCCCTGGTCGCCTCTGGCGCCGCCGAAGGCGGGTAAACCTTGTTCGACATTCATCATTCGAATGAAAATTCGGTTCCAGCGTCTTGCCGCCTTTGGTTGATGAAAGCCGTTTGGGACATGGCCATCATAAGGGACAACCCTTGAGGAGCCTCTCATAGGCGCCCTTGAACTCCCTCCATATCTCCACTCCAATACGATTCTGGGTTTCCACAATCTCTTCCAAAATGGCCCTGTTCGTGAGCGGGTTGATGAGGACGGCCCTGAGAACCACGATGTTTTGTGGTCGATAGCGAGTAGATTCCAATGTGGTTCTTGAGACAAAGTTCGTATCGTCTCTTCTCAGGGCCTTGTGCAATTTGACGTTTAGGGCATTGACGATACGATTGACTTTCTTGATGTCTGTTTCGAGCCTCTGGATTTTTTCCCTGTTTCTCGTGGATGCCTTTTGCTCCAGCCACTGGAGAATCTGTCTCTTGGCGGATTGAGGAATGAAGCGGTAAATGAGAATAAAAAGCTCGGGGGAATTGAGGATCTCGAAATTGCCGCACCCGTCCAGGATATCCTTGAGGGACGTTGTGTTGTCCCGGGCACTTCTGAAGAGGAGGCCGTAGCCCTCGCGGCCGATGATTTTCAGGGCGGCCCAAGGTTTGAGGCTTGCAAAGGAACGAGAGCCCTCTATGGTGAATCTCCCGATGTCCACGGAATTCCGGCGTATGATATACTGGGAAACCTGCCTCATGGCATTGAGATCTCTTTCACTCTTGAAAAGGACAAGACCCAGGCTCATGGGGCAGTAGAGCAACTTGTGGGCATCAATGGAGACGGAATCAGCCTTCTCGATCCCCTTCAGCAAAGGTCGATATTCATCCACCAAGAGCGCGGAGCCTCCCCAGCAGGCGTCTGCGTGGAAGTGACACCCGATCTCGGCGGACAAATCCCCCAGCCTGTCCAGATTGTCGATGTTTCCTGTTTCGGTGGTGCCGGCGATGCCTACGATAGCAATGATCTTTGTCTTCTCTCTCCCTCGCCTTCCCTTAAGGGACTTTATCTTCTGGGAAAGCCTCTTGACATCTATGCGATGCTCCCTGTCCACCGGAATGCTAACGACGTTCTCCTCTCCCAGACCGAGGAGGTTGGCCGCTTTCTTGATCGAGTAATGGCCCCTGCTGGAGACGAGGATCACGCCCCTTGTGTATCCGTAGTGTCTTAGAGCCCGCTCGATGCCGGCCTCTCGGACCCCCGGGAAACCGTCGTCAGGGGCAAAGGCCTTTTCCCTGGCCACCATAAGAGCAGTCAGGTTGGAAATGGTCCCGTCGGTGGTCACGTTGCCCAAAGCGACCTTGGGATTCTGGAGGTGCCTCTGGTAATAATTCTCTGATCTGTCGAAGATGAGGCGGTGAAACCACCCCACCAGTTCCTTTTCCACGAAACTGGAGGCCTTTGCCGTCTCTATCTTGACCTGGTTCTGGTTCAGGGCCGCAATAATCATCTCCAGGAGGATCATGAAATAGGGAATCGCACTCGTCATATGACCGATATAGTAAGGATTGCCGACCTTCACCGAATGGGCGATCACCTTTGCCTTGATCTCTGACAGGACATCCTTGATCAGGTGCGGGTCATGGGGAGCAGTCGTCTGGTCAAATATGAGGCTGAGCTCCGGAAGGGTGATACTGCTGTGGATACCCCCTTTTTCTTTGAAAAAATCATGGATCATCTCCAGAAGTTCGTGCCCGAATTCGATGAACTTGTCCGGGGAATCGGGCATAATAAATAATTTCCTGAGATATTCCAGGCTGGACTTGACCGGCTTGAGTTCTTTGTTCATGCGTATCCCGATGGGGGAGAACAATCCCTTCTAATGGCCATCTCTGCAACAACCTCCGACTATGGCCGCTGGCATCTGTTGGCAGGCAAATGGGCCTTTTATATATTGAGGTGATCCCCGATCTTCCGCCCCGAATCTTTGGTATTGCGTCCCCCGGCTTGAGCACTCTATAAGGGCCCCACATCGAGTGGCCTTGCAGATTCCCTTGCGAGAGACTCCTTCCCTGGGATTCAATGGGTTAAACGCGGAAAAATGGGTTCTTGCCACCGACTCAAAAATTATGCAATAACCCTATTCTATTATGAAGTTTTCTTTCCCAAGTCAAGCTGTTTGGGGGCCCCTGATGATGAGCAAATCATCCATGGCAAGGGAGATCATTGGAAGACTGGATCGCTTTCAGCACACGCTGACCCTCCACGGTATCGATGGAGCCCTGATCGTCCAAAAAGTCGACCTCTACTACCTCACCGGCACGGATCAAGACGCCCACCTGTGGGTGCCTGCCTCCGGCCCGCCCCTCCTCATGGTCAGGAAGAGCATGGAAAGGGCGATCGAGAATGCCTCTATCGAAACGATTCTCAGCCTTTCCAGCCTTTCAGAAATCCCTGTCTACATCAGGGAGGCCTGCGGAGCGGAACCCCGCAAGGTGGGGCTCGAAATGGACGTCCTCCCTGTAAAAATGTATCAGGCCTATTTGAAGCTTTTTCCGAAGCAAGAGATGGTTGACGTCTCACCAATCATAAGGGATCTCCGGATGGTCAAATCCCCTCATGAGATCGCGTTGATCAGGAAGGCCGCAGAGATGGCCGACAGGCTCTATCATAAGGTTCCCGAATTCATCAAAGAGTCTGAGACGGAAAATGACCTGGCCCTCAAGGCGGAATCCTTTTACCGAAGTCAGGGTCACCCCGGCATATCCCGCATGCGGGGTTTCAACATGGAAAATATATACGGCCATATCATGGCGGGCCCAAGCGGGGCCGTGCCGAGTGCCTCTCCAGGCCCCACGGGAGGTACCGGGCTTGGGCCCTTTCACTCCCAGGGAGCAGGCCGGCGGAAATTGCGACCCCACGAACCTATTATTGTCGACTACACGGCCAGTGCGGAGGGCTACCTCTCGGATCAGGCCCGCATCTTTTCCATCGGAGAACTCCCTGAGAATTTTCAGAGGGCCCACCAGGTGATGATCCAGGTTCAGGAAACCGTGGCCCGCCGCGGCAGACCCGGGGTGAAGGCCTCAGCGCTT
>JAZDGZ010000472.1:0-3122 GCA_043806375.1 Pseudomonadota bacterium
CATTTCTGAGAAATACAACATCATGCAGTCTGCCATGGCCTCCACAGAGCGCATCCTGGAATTCATGGATCACAGGGAAGAGATTCCCGAACCGGCACAACCGATAAGCCCGAAAAGGGTGGAAGGCCATTTGGAGTTCAAGAATGTCTCTTTCGCGTATGAGGAAGGTCGGCCGGTCCTTCATGATGTCTCTTTCGAGGTGAGGCCGGGAGAGATGGTGGCCATTGTCGGAGCTACCGGGGCGGGCAAGACCACGGTGGTCAGCCTTGTTGAGAGATTTTATGACCCCCTTGAGGGGGAGGTCCTTCTGGACGGTATCGACATCCGTCTTTGGCCGAAGCATGAACTCCGAAGGCAAATCGGTCTTGTCATGCAGGATGTTTTTGTCTTTGCCGGGAACCTGCTGGACAATATCACCCTGGGAGGAGATGGAATCAGCCCGGAGTCCGTCGATCAAGCCGTTAAGCAGGCGAATGCAGGCAGGTTTATTGGAAGGCTGCCCATGGGACTTCATCAGGAGATAGGGGAAGAAGGGTCCACACTCTCGGCAGGAGAACGGCAGCTCCTCTCTTTTGCCAGGGCCCTGGCCCACGACCCAAAGGTCCTCATCCTGGATGAGGCTACATCCAGCGTGGACCCAGAGACGGAGCGCCTCATCCAGGAGGCCATTTTCAGGATGGCGGAAAAACGGACCACCCTGGTAGTGGCCCACAGGCTTTCAACGATCCGCAATGCCGACCGAATCCTGGTCATGCATCAGGGCAAGATTCACGAGCAGGGCACCCATGAGGAACTCATCGCCCTGGGGGGGATATACTACAAGCTGAACCAATTCCGCGAGGTCTGAAGGCTTCCGCCGCTTCAGTCGAACCCCACATCTTGTTTCATGCGGCCCTTGGTCTGCTCTTGGCTTCTACATGAACCTCCATAGACTTTTTGTCAAACCAGCCGTCGTAGAGGATCAGGTCGGCCTGATCATCAAGAGAGTTGTAATTCTTGACAGAGACCTTTTTCATGGCCGCATCACCATCACTGAAAACCCTTACATCAAAGGCATCCTTCCCTCCCCCCTCTCTGTGCCGTACGACGCCCTTGAGCTGCCAGACCCAATCAGGGTCCTGGCCCATGGCTACCACCAGATGCTTTCCAACGGGGTAGGGTAGCTCTTTTGGCCTAGGGAGTTTTACCACCTTAGTCCCTGTCGCTGCGCCGGCTTCAGCCTTTTTTTCCCAAAATTTCCAAGACATACGGAACCTCCTTCTTGTCGATGACGCATGAAATAACGCCCTTCTCCTAAAGGAGTGGCAATAATCGAGCCAACATGATAAGGATTTGATATGTAATGATTTCTTGTCTTATCGGGGCAGAGATCAGAGCCTGTAATTCTGATTTCGATGGAGGGCGAGGAGGATCGACCGAGGACAAAAACCAAAGGGATTGGCTAACCCATTGAGTTTAAACAAGAACTTAGAATCGGAACTTTCAGCTCTTCTTTTTCGGCCGGATAAGAAGATCAGTTCCGAAAGGAATGAGGATTTAAGGGGCCTCGGTCGAGGCCCAAAATCACCTATGCTGCGCGTGGCTTGGTCTTGGCTTCCACCTGGACATCCATGGACTTCTTGTCAAACCAGCCCTCAAAAAGGATCAAGTCGGCGTGGGCGTCAAGGGAGTTGTAATTCTTGACGGGGACCTTTTTCATGGCCGCATCACTGTCGCTAAAGATTCTCACGTCAAAGGCGTCCTTACCTTCCGCTCGGTGCCGTACGACGCCCTTGAGCTGCCAGACCCAATCAGGGTCCTGGCCCATGGCTACCACCAAGTGCTTTCCAACAGGATAGGGTATCTCTTTCGGCCCAGGCAGTTTTTCCGTCTTAGGCCCTGCCGGCGCCTCAGCCTCAACCTTTTTCTCCCAGAATTTCCAAGACATAAACAACCTCCTGATGATCTTATGGGCTAAAAACCGCTCAGGATATCTAGAGCAAGAGTGAGGCCAAGGCTATAAGAGGTTGATATGTCACCATTTGTTGATGAATGAAGGCGAGGCATCGGAACTGCTGATTCTGCTTTTTCGGCAAGTCGAATAAGAATTGTTAATAAAGGAAAGCCAAAGCAAACGGCTAAGAAATGGAGATAAATCAAGAATTCGGAAACCAGAACCACCGGTTCCGTTATTTTTGAATGTGAGAACGGCCTGTTCCCTTTCAGGCGTGGTCATCGCAGGCCCGCGAACAGTGCGAATCCTACAGTTATTTCAGCCATTGCCTGAGGCGCCGGATGCCTTCCTCAAGGGTTTCGTCTTTCTTGCAGAAGCAGAAACGGACAAGGTTCCGGCCCCGGGCTCGGTTGTTCCAGAAAAAAGAAGACGGGATGGCAGCCACGCCGGCTGCTTCGGGAAGCATCCTGCAAAAGGAGAGATCATCGTTAAAGCCGAGGGCTGTGATGTCGGCTAAGACATAGTAGGTCCCTTCAGGCGGGTAGACCCGGAAGCCGAGGCCTTCAAGGGCCTCGCACAGCCAATCCCTTTTCCTTGTATAGTCCGAGAGAAACTTTTCGTAATAGGTATCGGGCAGGTCAATGCCGAAGGCCACGGCCTTCTGCAAGGCGGATTGACCGCAAAAGGTGATGAACTGGTGGCTCATGCGAACGGCCCGGGAGAGTTCCGGGCAGGCGACCACGTATCCCTGTTTCCATCCGGTCATGGAAAGGGTCTTGGCCGTAGAGGAGATGACAAAGGACCGATTTTCAAGGTCGGGGATGCTAAGGAGGGTAGCATGTTTATGCCCGTCATAGACCAGGTGTTCATAGACCTCATCCCCGATCGCGTAGGCGTCGTATTTTTCGCAAAGGGCGCCGATGAAAGAAAGCTCCTCTCGGGTGAAGACTTTTCCACAGGGATTCTGTGGGCTGTTGATGAGGATCGCCTTTGTCTTTGGGCCAAAGGCCTTGGTCAGCTCTTCTCTGGGCAGGGTGAAATCAGGGAGACTGAGTGAGACATAACGGACCCGGGCCCCGGCCAGTGCGGCCACGGGTGGATAGCTGTCGAACCAAGGTTCCAGCATGATGATCTCGTCGCCCGGTTCCAGGATGCCCAGCAGGGTGGCGCACAGGCCCTCCGTAGCACC
>JAZDGZ010000473.1:0-3653 GCA_043806375.1 Pseudomonadota bacterium
CTTGTGGCAGGAGACGTGGAGGAGGGGAAAAAGCGGTCAGCCTTCTCGGTCGAGGATCGGTTCGAAGTGACCTGGGTGACCCACTGCTGCCTGGGAACAGAGGGGATCATCGCGGATTTCGATCTCAGGAACAATCTGACCATCCATAGAAACACCCAGATCCCTTCCCTGGCCCAGAGGGACTACATGGACGCCCTGAAGGTGATGGGCCTCGAAGAGAGCAAGGTGCGGATCGTGAAGCCGACCATCGGCGGGGGATTCGGCAGCAAACTGGACACCTATGGCTTCGAATACATTGCCATCCTGCTTGCCTACGTGACTCGAAAGCCGGTCAAAATCCAGAACACCAGGGAGGAGGAGTTCCGTTACACTTCCACAAGGCAGCCGGCGATTGTCCAGATTGCCCAGGGGTGTGACAAGGAGGGAAAGCTCACGTTCAGGGACATCTCCATGATCCTGGACAACGGCGCCTACACCTCGTGGGGCGCGACCACCCCTTCGGTCATGATGATGCCGATCTCTTCTCTTTATAGGGTGCCGAATGTGCGGTATGAGGCCAAGTGCATCTATACCAACAATACCTGGTCTCAGGCCATGCGCGGGTACGGGAACCCCCAGGCGACCTTTGCCATCGAATCGAACATGGATCAACTGGCCGAAAAGGCGGGCATCGATCCCATGGAATTTCGCCTCATCAACGCCAACGAGCCGGGAGAGCTTACCCCTCAGAGGCTTAAGGTGACCACCTGCGGCCTCAAGGAATGTATTCGGGAGGTGGGCAAGAGACTGGACTGGGAGTCCCGCCGAAAGGCAGGGAAGGTGGAAGGCAGAGGCATGGGGATGGCCTCCCTGATTCACGTGGGGGGCGGCGCCAGGGTCTATAAGTCCGATGGTTGCGGGACGATCGTCAAGGTGGACGACTTCGGGAGGGTGGACGTCTTTACCGGAGCCACTGATATCGGGCAGGGGGCGGATACGGTGATCTCTCAGATAGTGGCTGAAGAGATGGGTGTCCTTCCCGAGGATATCAACATCCTTGACAGGGACACGGACGTCTGCCCCTGGGATGTGGGGGTTCATGCCAGCCGGACCACCTTTGTCGCCGGGAATTCGGCCCTCATGGCAGCCAGAAAGGTGAAAGAAAAGATCCTCGAGATTGCCGGGGGATATGTGGACCGGTGGAAGGATAAGGACGGCGCCAAGCACGAGATCAAACTGGACGATGATCCTGCCAATCTCGTCATCAGAGACCGGATGGTCTATTCGGTCAAGGAGCCCGAAAAGAAGATCGCCCTCGGCAGGATACTACGCGGGGCCCACTACGACAAGGGCGGGACCATGATCATGGCGGAGTATTTTTACGACCCGGACAACGAGAACCTGGACCGGGAGTCCAAGGGCAACCTCTCCAAAACCTATGCCTACGGGGCGCACGGGGTGGAGGTGGAGGTGGACCAAGAGACGGGGAAGGTGAAGATACTCAAGTACATCGCGGCCCACGATGTGGGTCGGGCCATCAACCCCATGCTTCTGGAAGGCCAGATCTATGGGGCGGCGGCCATGGGGACCGGGTACGCCTTAACGGAGCGGCTGATCCTTGAAAAAGGAGAGGTGATGAATCCCAATTTCAGGGACTATAAGGTCCTGACGGCCAAGGATATCATTCCCATGGAGACGGTTATTGTTGAGACCCTGGACGAAGACGGGCCGTACGGGGCAAAAGGGATCGGGGAGCCGGGTCTTGTGCCCACGGCCCCTGCCATTGCCAATGCCATTTATGACGCCATCGGGGTGCGGATCACGGATCTGCCCATCACCCCCGAAAAGATCAGGAAGGCGTTGAAGGAAAAAGGCGCAAGGAAAACCTCGTGAAATGTGAGAATGCTCATGTCTAAGAGAGGCTACCGGTTAGGGTGCGACATTGGAGGCACCTTCACAGACTTCGTCCTGCTCAACGATCAGACAGGGGAGATAAGAATCAACAAGTGTCTGACCACACCCAAAGACCCCTCCGACGCCGTAGAGCAGGGCATAAGGGAACTGGAGGTCACGACGCCCGGATTCGTGGGGGAACTGGAGGAGGTGATCCACGGCACGACCCTGGTCATCAATGCCATTATTGAGAGGAAGGGGGCGAAGACAGGTCTGATTACCACCAGGGGCTTCAGGGATGTCCTGGAACTTGGAAGAGAGATCCGTTACGCCCCTTATGACATCTTTTCGGAATACCCGAAGCCGTTGGTGCCGCGCCATCTTCGCCTTGAAGTGGATGAGAGGATTCGAAGTGACGGGTCGGTCCTGAAGCCCTTGGACCGGGAAGAAGCGACGGAGGTGGTGCGCGCCCTCGTGGGCATGGGCGTTGAATCGATCGGCGTCTGTCTCCTCAACTCCTTTGAAAACCCGGCCCATGAGTTCATGCTCAAGGAGGTCATTGAAAAAGAGGCCCCCCGGGTCTCCGTCTCCATTTCCTACCATGTCCTCCCGCAGATTCGGGAGTACGAACGAACGAGCACGACGGTCACCAACGCCTACGTAAAGCCGCTGACCGCGAAGTACCTTTCCAGGCTGTCAGGAAGATTGGGGTCGATCGGGTTCCAGGGAAGCCTCTTCATCATGCTCTCCAGCGGCGGCATCACCTCTGTGGAGACGGCGGAGGCATTTCCGGTGAGGATCATCGAATCCGGACCAACCGCGGCGGTCATTGCCGGACAGTACTATGGAAAGCTTTTTGACATCCCTGACATGTTCTGCTTTGACATGGGTGGAACCACGGCCAAATCCTGTCTGATTCAGAAGGGGGTCGCAGGCGTGGTGCCTACCTTTGAGGTCGGCCGCGTTCAGCGTTTCATGAAGGGGAGCGGCCTGACCATCCAGGTCCCGGTGGTGGATCTCATGGAGATCGGGGCCGGGGGCGGCAGTATCGCCAAGGTGAGCCGGTTGGGCACGCTGCAGGTCGGACCGGAAAGCTCGGGGGCCGATCCCGGGCCGATCTGCTACGGAAGGGGGGGTGAGGATCCCTGCGTGACAGACGCTGATCTGCTCCTGGGCTATCTTGACGAGAACTACTTCCTTGGCGGCGAGATGAGGCTCGACAGGGAGAGAGCAAGAAAAGGCGTGGAGGAAAAGGTCGCCGGGCCCTTGGGGGTCTCTTTTGTACAGGCGATCTGGGGAATCCACGATCTCATCAATGAGACCATGGCCGCTGCTGCAAAAACGCACATAGCCGAAAAGGGGGGAAACCCCAAGATCGTCACCGTCGCGGCCTTTGGCGGGGCGGGTCCGGTACACGCCTACGGTCTTGCAAAAAAGCTGGGCGCACCGCGCCTGATCGTTCCGCCCAACGCAGGGGTCGGATCAGCCCTGGGTTTTTTCACGGCCCCCAGGGCCTTCGATGTGGTGAGGAGCCATAAGGTTTCCCTGGCAGAGGCGGATCTTTCTGAAATTGAGAAGATTTTCCGGGACCAGGAAACAGAGGGGGCAAAGACACTTAAGAAGACGGGCCAGGATGAGACGGTCAAATTCGAGAGGACCGTGGATATGCGATTTGTGGGACAAGGGTCAGAGATCAACGTGCCCTTTCCTGAAAAGGCTTTCACGTCCCTGAAGAGAGAGGAGATCCGGGACCGCTTTGACCGGATCTATGAGAAGCTCTA
>JAZDGZ010000474.1:0-7900 GCA_043806375.1 Pseudomonadota bacterium
TTCGCTCCCGTTGGGGGCCCCTTACCTTTGCACAAAGGTCGTTTCATGTCACCCTCGCTCATCCTGATCAACCCCTGGATCTACGACTTTGCGGCCTATGACCTCTGGTCCAAGCCCCTTGGACTCCTCTACCTTGCCGGCACCTTGAGACGATCCGGCTTTAAGATCCACCTCATAGACTGTCTCGACATCCATCACCCTGAAATGCAAGGGGGCCTTTCCTCGAGCCGGCCTGTCCGGCGCAATTATGGAACGGGCAAATTCTGGAGGAAAGAGGTCCCCAAACCCCCGCCCCTGAAACACGTTCAAAGGCCCTACAGCCGATACGGCATTTCCCGAGCCCTGTTCGTAAAGGACATGGAAAGGATAAAGGACCCCGCGGCTATCTTGGTCACTTCCCTGATGACCTACTGGTATCCCGGCGTGAAAGAGGTTATTCAATTGGCCAGAGAGATCCATCCGGGTATCCCCATCATCCTGGGAGGGCTCTATGCCCGCCTTTGCGAAGGGCATGCCCTCAGAACCTCGGGCGCGGATCTTGTCTTCCCCGGGACCGGTCTTGAGGCCCTTCCCTCGGTCGTGGATGCCTTACACGGATTTGGCATTCAAGGCCAAGAGGCGCCGCGCTCGCCCGATTCGATCCCCTATCCCGCATTTGATATGCTCCGCAAGATCGACTACATCTCCCTTCTGACATCCACCGGCTGTCCCTACCGGTGCCGGTATTGTGCGAGCCACTTTTTGAACCCCCATCCCCTGCGCCGGGATCCGGGTGAAAGTATCGAGGAGATCCTTTACTGGCACAAGGGTTATGGCGTTCGGGACTTCGCCTTCTATGACGACGCCCTGCTGGTGAATTGGAAGACCCACATCGGCTTGGTGCTTGAGGAATTGATTAGGCGGAACCTGGAAATCAGGTTTCACACCCCCAATGCCCTGCATATCAGGGAGGTGACCGGTGATCTGGCGAAACTCCTCTACCGCTCGGGCTTTCGTACCATCCGTCTCGGCCTCGAGACGTCGGATATGGGACTGCATCACGACCTGGACGGAAAACTCGCCCCCGGGGAGTTCGAAAGGGCAGTCACGAATCTCGCAAAGGCCGGTTACAGCAGGCGTGACATAGGCGCTTACGTCCTCGCCGGGCTTCCAGGCCAATCGGTGGAGTCTGTCAGGGAGACCATGGAATGGGTGGGGAGGGTCGGGGGGTCACCCTATCTGGCTGAATACTCGCCTATACCACACACCCCCATGTGGGAAGAGTCCCTGGCCAGCTCCGGTTATGATCTCGCCTCAGAGCCCCTTTACCACAACAACACCCTTCTCCCCTGTTGGGACAATGGCCGAAGGGAGAGGTTTTCCGAACTCAAAAAACGGGCCAGGGAAATCCGCAGGGGCTGAGCTCGCAGGTGTTTTTCAGCAGCCTGCTATGCTCCTGCCATGCGGTTTATAATGCTTGCCGCATACCCTGCACCGAACCCGTTGTCTATGTTGACCACCGTCACCCCTGAGGCACAAGAATTCAGCATGCCCAGCAGGGCAGCAATTCCCTGAAAGCTTGCCCCATACCCGACGCTGGTAGGGACGGCAATGACGGGTTTGTTCACCAGTCCCCCAACAACGCTTGGAAGGGCCCCCTCCATTCCCGCCACCACAATAATCACGGAGGCACGGAGAAGTTGCTCCCGGTGGCCCAGCACCCGGTGAAGCCCTGAAACACCGAGATCATAGGCGGTCTCCACTTCGTTCCCCATGAACCGAGCCGTTGTGGCAGCCTCTTCCGCGACCGGGATGTCGGAGGTCCCCGCGCTCATGACGAGAATGGTCCCCCTGGCCTGGATCTTCACAGGACGCCGGATCAGGGTGAGGACCTTCGCCTCAGCGTGATAAACGGCGTCCGGATACCTTTTCAGGATCTCCTTTGTCTTGTCGTGGGAAAGGCGGGTGACCATGATATTTTCATCCTTCTCAACCATCCTGTCCATAATAGCCAAGATGGCGGATACCTCCTTCCCTTCACCGAATATGACTTCGGAAAGGCCCCTTCTCAGGTTTCGGTGATGGTCTATGCACGCAACGCCGATATCCTCAAAGGGAAGATCCTTCAACCGCTGCAGGGCCTCCTCAACCGTGATGTCTCCCTTGCTCAGATTCAGCAGGAGTGCTCTTATACTCTCTTCATCCAAGGAAATCCTCCTTCGTCACCACGTCGGCATGCCTTGTTTCAAAACCCTCCACTCCCCAGAGCATAGGTGACTCACGCCTCACTGCTGACACCCCTTTATCAGGGTGCATATCTCCATGAACACGTCCGTCAAACGCAAAATCCCGACGATCCTATCCTCATGGGTGACCAACAGGGACTGATGGTGCCCAATCACCAGCTGATGGATTGCCCGGTCGAGCGTCGCATCTTCGTCAACGTATTCCCCCTCCGTCGGGGTATACATGACATCCTTCACCTTAATCTGGGGAGCAGTTCTGCAAACGTCTTCAAGAGGCCTTTGCCAAAGGCCGTGCTTTTCTATCATAGACCTGATCAGTTCAGGGCTGAAACCGCTGTGGGCCACACCCCTGAGGTCGCCCACTTTCTTGTATCCCGACTCCAAGCCCCTGATCACATCGAGCTGACTGAGCTTGCCCACAATATTTTTTTCTTTGTCATATACCAGGATAGCCCTGTGTGTGTAACGGTCCTGCCTGAATCGGCCCTGGGCCTCTTCAAGGGCCAAAACCGCCTCACGGAGATTCGCCTCTTCGCTGACAGTGGCATATTCTCCAAGAGGAATCATCAGATCCTTCACCCTTCTTTTCGTCATAAAACACCTCCCCGAAGTTGACTAGCCATAATCTAACTGTTTGTGTCAATCCCTTTCATGAGCCCTCTGGGATCTCCCATCGCCTTCCACACCCGCGGCCGAGTGTCCCTTTGTGCAGGAAGTATACCGTGCAGCGCCCCCTGCTTCCATATCCTTATTATCCCCAACTCCAAACATAACATATCCCGCCTCTCGATTCCACCTGTCAACCCATCTCTCTATTTAACAGGTTCAGGCGCCCATCAGGCTTAAGTATAGCGGCTTATTTGAATACGTCAATGGTCAGGGACGTCAAAAACACCCCCTCTTCGAACCATTCATTGATTTTTGTCAGAAATTGAGTATAATATTGAAGGTTTGCGGTCGAGGGGTCCTGAGTCTATTGACAAAAAACCTTAATCCGTTTTTTCCCTGACGGCCTCGTCTCTTTCCAGGTCAGATCATATTCGTATCTTTCAGTGTGGGGGCCGTCTTCTTTTTGAGGGCACAGCACGCCGGAAGGGAGTAACAAGCCCATGATATCCGCCCAGATCAGCTATATGGATTTCTTTCTCCTATTACTTATCGCCGGTCTCTTGTTTTTCGGTCTTTACATACGACGAGAGATGAACAGGGATATGGCGGGCATTGAAGAAAAGATGTCCGAGCTGGAGGGAAAGCATAATACCCTTGTGAATTTCAAAAATGCCTTGACCAACAAGGTCCTCACTCTCAACAAGTCCTCTGATTACCTTCAGAAAGTCATCGACGACAAAGTCAAGGCCCTGGCGCAGTCCATCGCCGACGTAAATGAAAAGAACAAGATGCTCCTCGCCAACCGTGATGAACTTCTGGTGAAGGTCGATCAGAAGGTGGACCCTCTGAAGGCCTCCCTGGACGAGACCCTGGGACAGATCAACAAGTTTCAGAACAGTGTTGAGAAGATGTTTGATGAGAATGAAAAAGACCTGAGAGACTTGGCCGAAAACTTGAACCTCTTCTCATTACAGGTGAAAAAAGAAATACTGACCATGAAGAACTCCATCCGCGAAAGAACCATTGATCTCGAGTTGTAAGAAGTGGAAAAAACCGTCATCGCAACTATGCTTTTCGCTGATCTCATGAATTCCACCGAGATGGCGAAGATCCTCACACTCCAGGAATACGACGAGATGATCGTCGATTTCCAGGGCACCATGTATGAGGTGGCCTCCTCCCATCTCCGCGACTTTGGCTATGTGGGCAACGGCGAGGATTCCGAGTGCTCCGTCGTAGGGGATGAACTGCGCATGTTTTTGTATTCAGGCGCCCTTCACTTCGATATCCTCAATGCCCTTCTCGTCGCGGTCAAGATCAAGCTTGGCTGGCTGGCCTCCACCTTCAATCAGAGAATTTTGAAGGAAGGACGGCTCGTCTCTCGAGTCGGAGCAGGCATCAACTGCGGAAAGGTTATTCGGTATGTCAGGCCGTGGCGTGCAAGCATTGGTCAGCAACACCCCAATATCGAGGGTTACGCCATCAATCTCACCAAAAGGATCGAGGCATCAAGCCGCGAGGGCACAGCATACCAGGTTATGGTTGGCGATAGCCTCCATAGACTTTGCGGGGGAGGCAACCGGATCAATGTCAACTTCAGCAAGCCGCGAACAGAGGTGTTCAAAGGCCTTGGCCAGAGTATGACGGTCTATGAAGTGGTCTCTTTCATCAACCATGAAATCATCCCTTCCATGCCCCCTCACCTTCGGAACGGTCTTTTGGCAAAAATGGAATACGCCGTTGCCCAGCCCATGCCCGAGCCTTGGATTTATCTTACCCTGCTGCGCCACTATATTTCAGAGATTACAAAGGGGCAGAGCGATATCTTTGAGGCCAAGGCCGTCAGGCTCGCCCACGAGGTTTTAGGCGTCCTGGAATACAAGAGGGTCATTTACAACATCCTTGGATGGCTTCACGCCTATTCCAAAAATTTCAGAAACCTGGAAAAGGCCTTTGAGTATTTCGATCACTCCATCCAACTCGATCCAGGGGACCAGAAGGCATTGCTTCACAGGGCCAGAATCTCGGAGACCATGGGACACAAGGATATCGCGAAACGCACCTACGAGGAACTTCTCATCTATAATCCCAATCACCCTGAAGCACGCGCGAAATTAGAAAAATATGGGACGGCTTAGGGAGGAGGGGCGGCATCATCATGATCTGCGCATGCGCGAATGGATCTCCAACTTCTCCAGCGAGAGCCTGATCACGTCCCTCGCCTTCTCTTTTGTTGCCGTGTATTCATGGAAAAAGCCTTTGATCTCCTCTTCCCGTCCCAACCCGGCCAACGGAATGATGGCGGCCAAGACCCTCTCGTAATGAACGGGATGAAAGGCCTCGAGTCTTTCCAGGCAAGATAAATACCATTCCCACAGAAAGGGGATGGCGTCCAGGTTCTCGGCCATCGCCGCAATGGGCACAAACTTGTTTCTGTTGGGGACGCCGTCCAGGATGTACTCTTGCACCCTTTCTATGAGGTCTCGCTCTCTGAAATGACCGATAGCCGTGAGCACGTTGAGTCTCTCATGTTCGCTCTCTGAAGATCCCAGCCTCTTAACGAACCATTCAAGGGTCTCTCGGTCTCCCAGCCTTGCGCCGACGTGCATGACACTCTTCACGATGTCCGGATGCACCTTTTCTCCTCTTCGAAGGGAGGCAAACTTTGCCTCTGCAAATTCTGCAATCTCCCCTGACCCGTAGAGGACCGCATGCCAGATGAGCTGATCTCTGAGAATGGTGATCGTCTCCTTCTCTTCATGCCCCGGTTCATATCCGATCGCCCGGAGGACCTTTTCAAACAAGCCTTTTCCGGCTGAACTGACCTTCTCCCGGCGGGACCCTTCGTAAATCAGATAGGCATGGTGAAGATTCGATGCGATGCTGATGAGGGGGAGGAAGGCATCCTCCTTCGAATAATAGGAAAGAAAATCCAGGTAATCCTCAAGGCTTGCATCGCCCCGTTTCACGAGCGCATAGAGATCGTTTTGAAGGCCCCATCTGTCGACGCCCGCCAGGGCCTGCATCGCCACCCTCTTGCCCAGTTCTTGAAGGTTTGCTTGCTCCTGGTACTTGACCCGGTAAAACCCGCTCTGTTCATCGTTGACTTTATAGGCCGCCACATCGGGCTCCAGGTCGATGACCGCCTCCTTCCCATCGAAAAGCGCTGTGACGCTCTTCGAATCCCCTTGAACGAAAAAGAGTCTGATCACGATGGGGATCAGCCATTGCTGTTCTGATTCGTTGGAGAGGTAGGTAAACCTCTGCTGGCGCAGGAGGAGCTTTTCCCCTTCCCTGTCCACGGATACCAGCGGAAACCCCGGCTGCTCGACCCAGTTCTTCATCATCTTGCCAACGGGTTTTGCCGAGACTTCCTCCAGGGTCTCCCACAGATGATGGCTCGCGGCACAACCATATTCGTGTTTCTTGAGATAGACCTGCAGGCCCTTCTTGAACCCCTCTTTGCCCACATATCTCTCAACCTGCCTTAATATGCTGCCCCCCTTGTTGTATATAATCGGGGCGGTGCCGGCATTGATGATCACATGTTCTCCCCCTGGGATTTCCATGGGAAAGGTCTCATGCAGTGCGTCCCTGTCAAGGGCAATATCCGTCTGTCCATGGAGGAACTGGGCCCACAGATCCCACTCCGGGTGGTATTGTTCTACAACGACGTAACCAAAGTAGGTGGCGAAGCTTTCGTTCAGCCAGAGATACTTCCAGTCACTGGGGGTGACCAGATTTCCGAACCACTGGTGGGCAATCTCGTGAGCGATGACGATGCATATCCTCTGTTCACCCGCCTTGGAGGTGACCTCAGGATCACGAAGGAGCAGGTTTTCTCTAAAGGTGATGGCACCCCAGTTCTCCATGGCCCCTGCGGCAAAATCTGCAACGGCGATGAGGTCCAGCTTCGGCAGAGGGAACTTGATGCCGTAGTAATCCTCGGAAAATTCCAGGGATTTTCTGGAGAACTCCAGGCTGAACCGGCCGTACTTGGACATGCCGGGCATGGCCGCCAACCGTATGAGCACCTCCCCCGGGTCTTCGATGAATTCAAACTCGCCGACCCCGAAAAAGAGGAGGTAGGTGGACATCTTGGGCGTCTGCCGGAATCTGATGAGCCTTCTTCCTCCGTCGAGGCCTTTCTCCTCTTCGATCGGCCCGTTGGATATGGCCGCCTGGCCTTCACGGATGATCATCTCCACGTCAAAGGTGGCCTTTTGGGAGGGATGATCGAAACACGGAAACGCCCTTCTGGCATCGCTCTCTTCAAATTGCGTCATGGCGATATACTTCTCGTTCCCCTCGCTCACGTACCTGCTTCTATAAAAGCCGACCATCCTGTCGTTAATCTCTCCCACATAATCGATCCAAAGGGATATCCTTCCCTTCATCTCCCGTGGAAGAGAGACCTTGAGTTCTTCTCCTGCCGGGTCAACAAGAAAGGCGCACGCCCTGGCCTCACCCTCCAGGGGAACCCTGCACCGCCGGATCGCCAGTTCGGACGCATCGAGCGAGATCTCTTTAACGGGTTCCCGGGCTTCGCAAAGAATTTCCACCTTGCCCTCGAACGTGAATCGCGCCAGATCCGGTTCAAGATGAAGCTTGTAGTTTAGGGGATTCACGACGTCCATCTTTTCTCTTTAACCTCCCAAAGGCGGCAAGACGCCGCAACCGAATTCCAATTCGAATGATGAATATCGAACAAGGTTTACCCGCCTTCGGCGGCGCCAGAGGCGACCAGGGAATATCGAATCATGAAGTCGGTTCCCGGAAGTCTTTACTTCTACATTGGACATTCTACATTCGATATTCTGCGGTTTACCCGCCCTCCGGCGGGTTTGCTTTTCAACTTCTACGCAAATCGCAGAGGAGTTACCGACATCGGTTCTAAGCCGAAAACTTGGGAGGCCATTTGGACGCCCCCTGAATCTTTAGATCCTTCAGGATCATCATGGTCGCCGTGCCGTGGGCGAGCAAGTGCCCATCCTCGTTCTCGATCAAAGCCTCCGCTAGGCAGAGCGTCTTTCCCAACCTGATCCCCTTCCCTTTTGCTATCAACC
>JAZDGZ010000475.1:0-5834 GCA_043806375.1 Pseudomonadota bacterium
TAACAGGATTCGATATAAACACCATATCATCATTAACTTCACGGGTAATCTGCTGCACCATCTTCTTTAACTCACATTAAAGGGTTGCAAGTTGGTCCGAGAGCCTCTCTAAGGATTTGTAGAGGAATGATAAGCCCGGTATAATTTAGAGTACGAGGTCCCTCTGCGGATCGGTCACCGGTCCTGAAGATAGACCCAGGGTGTTCTCTTTAAGAAGAGGAAAAATCGTATCCATTTAGACCTTAGCAGGTCTTTGAAAAAAGGCGAAATATTGCGAAAAAGGAATCCGTCCGAAGAATCGGATCTTTGGGGACAAGAGGGATCAGTGGTTTATGGGTTTTCGCGTCCTTCCGGTCTTTCGCATCATTTAAGAGAACGGAGATATGACCATGAATCTTGTTGAACTCAAGAAAATGAAAATTAACGAACTGACCCATATGGCGAAGGACTTTCACATCGAAGGGGCCACAGGCATGCCCAAACAGGACCTCATCTTTTCCCTTCTGCAGGCCCACTGCGAACAGAACGGCCTCATTTACGGAGAAGGGGTCCTTGAAATCCTCCCGGATGGTTTCGGGTTTCTCAGGGCGCCGGATTCAAATTACCTGCCCGGACCTGACGACATCTACATATCCCCTTCGCAGATCAGGCGTTTTAATTTGAGAACAGGAGATACCGTCTCCGGGCAGATAAGGCCGCCCAAAGACACGGAGCGCTATTTTGCCCTGTTAAAAGTGGAGCAGGTCAATCATGAAGATCCGGAAATTGCTCGGGAAAAGATCCTTTTCGACAACCTTACGCCCCTCTATCCTGAGAAAAGGGTCGTCCTGGAAACCGCGGCGGACAATTACTCTTCCAGGATTATGGATCTGATGACGCCTCTTGGAAGGGGACAGAGAGGGTTGATCGTTGCCCCCCCACGGACAGGAAAGACCATGCTCCTCCAGAACATCGCCAACAGCGTGTCGGCGAACCATAAAGAGATCCACAAGATCGTGCTCCTCATCGATGAAAGACCGGAAGAGGTCACGGACATGCAGAGGACTGTAGACGCGGAGGTCATTAGTTCGACCTTTGACGAGCCCCAGCAGCGACACGTTCAAGTGGCGGAGATGGTCATTGAGAAGGCAAAAAGGCTGGTGGAGCACAAGCGCGACGTGCTCATTCTTTTGGACAGCATTACCCGTTTGGCCAGGGCCTATAACGCGACGGTCCCGCCCAGCGGTAAGATCCTTTCAGGCGGCCTTGACTCAAATGCCCTGCACAAGCCAAAACGCTTTTTTGGCGCAGCCAGGAACGTTGAGGAAGGGGGGAGCCTGACGATCATTGCAACGGCTCTCATCGATACAGGAAGCCGTATGGATGAAGTCATCTTTGAAGAGTTTAAAGGGACCGGCAATATGGAGATCCATCTGGACAGGAAATTGACCGACCGGCGCGTTTTCCCGTCCATTGATATCAATCGTTCCGGTACGAGGAAAGAGGAACTCCTTTTGGAACCGGCAGACCTGAATCGGATATGGATCCTGCGCAAGCTCCTGGCCCCCCTGACAACGGTGGACAGCATGGAATTTTTGCTGGACAGAATCAAGGGAACGAAGAACAATAAAGAGTTCTTAGCATCTATGAGCGAATAAAGAGAGGAGAAAGTATGAAAGAGGGAATTCATCCGGAGTATCACAGGGCCATTGTTCATTGTGCCTGTGGCCATGAATTTGAAACGGGATCAACGCGAAAAGAGATCAAGGTGGAGATCTGTTCCCAATGCCATCCCTTTTTTACGGGGAAACAGAAGTTGATGGATTCGGCGGGAAGGATAGAGAGATTCAGGAACAAGTACGCTCATCTGGATAAGCAGAAGGCGGCAGTGAATCCCGATAAAGTTTAGCCCACTTCGGGCCCGCGTTTGGAAGCCAATACATAACCTATTATTTTACCTACCCTTCAATGTTCAGGATAGGAGATGAATTGGCTTTGTAGTGTGTGAACCACAACCAGTACGAGGGAGCCCCTTGTGCTGGCTTTTTTGTTATGACTGATGGGCATAAAACCTCCTTTCCAGGGGAGGGCTATGAAAGTGCGTCGGATGAGTTGAGGACTCTGACCTATGTTTTCGAAAATCAAGGAGATCGAGGATCGTTTAGAGCAGTTGGAAAACGAGCTCGCCCTTCCCGAGGTTATTCGGGATCAGAAGCGTTACCAGAAATACCTGAAGGAGCATAGCGGTCTATTGCCCATCGTGGAGACCTTTCGGAAGTACAAGTCCATTCAAAAGGAAAAAGATAACAACCGGACGTTGCTCGATGATCCGGATGCGGAGATGAGGAAGTTGGCCAAGGAGGAGATAGAGTCCCTCAAATCAGACCTTTCCCGCTTGGAAGACGATCTCAAAATGCTTCTCCTGCCCACAGACCCGAACGATGAAAAGAATATCATCTTGGAGATCAGAGCCGGGACAGGAGGCGAAGAGGCCGCTCTTTTTGGAGCAGAGCTTTTCAGGATGTATGGAAGATATGCAGAACTGAGGGGATGGAAACTGGAGATCCTCAGCCAGCACGGAACGGGCATGGGTGGATTCAAGGAGGTCATTGTGCTCATATCCGGTGACAAGGTCTATAGCCGCCTGAAGCACGAAAGCGGCGTACACCGAGTACAGAGGGTTCCGGAAACCGAGGCCCAGGGTAGAATACATACCTCCGCCGTGACGGTGGCCGTTCTTCCAGAGGCTGAGGAGGTGGATGTGGAGATCGATCCGGAGGATCTTCGGATCGATGTGTTCAGATCTTCCGGGCATGGCGGCCAGCATGTGAATGTGACCGACTCTGCCGTTCGTATCACGCACTTTCCCTCGGGCCTTGTTGTGACCTGTCAGGATGAGAAATCGCAACACAAGAACAAGGCGAAGGCCATGAAGGTCCTCAGGTCTCGAATGCTGGACATACAAGTCGCGGAACAGCAGTCGCAGATTTCAGAGGAGCGGCGGAATATGATAGGGTCCGGTGACAGAAGCGAAAAGATAAGAACCTATAATTTCCCCCAGAACAGGGTCACAGACCACAGAATCGGTTTGACCTTATATAGGCTGGAAGATATTCTCCAGGGCCAACTGGACATGATTCTAGAGCCCCTCATGACCTATTTTCAGACAGAGGCACTCAAAGGGACGTGACAGATCCGAAGTCTTGGACGATTAGTGAACTGTTGAGGGTAACAACCGACTATCTGAGAGAGAAAGGGATAGAAAGCCCTCGTTTGAGCGCCGAAATTCTCCTGGCTCACCAGCTTAACCTGAACCGCGTGAAGCTCTACCTCAACTTTGACCAACCTCTTCAAGATGAGGAGGTTGCGGGATTTCGTTCCTTTGTAAAGAGGCGCCTGAAGAGGGAACCCCTGCAATACATCACGGGAATCCAAGAATTCTGGTCCCTGGAGTTCATCGTCGGTCCTCATGTGCTGATCCCAAGGCCGGAGAGCGAGTTGCTGATCGAAGAGGTGCTCTCTCTATCGAGGCACGGGAGACTCCCTGAAAGTGAGGATCTGAAGATCTTGGACCTTGGGACGGGCTGTGGAGCCCTGGCCATTTCCCTTGCCGAAGAGCTGGAAGGGGCATCGGTCTGGGCGAGTGACCTATCCGAAGAAGCCCTTCGCTTTGCCCGTTTGAATGCCCGCAAACACAACCTCCAGAACAGGATCGAGTTCAGGCAGGGAGATCTTTGGAGCCCCTTTGCAGGAGAGGGCCTCTCCTTTGACGTCATAGTCTCTAACCCGCCCTATATCGACTCTCGTGGCCTCGATTCCCTCCCTCCGGAAGTCAAAGATTATGAACCTCGAACGGCCCTTGACGGCGGCGATGGAGGTATCTTCTGTATCGAAAAAATTATTCGAGAGGGATCGAATTTTCTGAAATCCGGTGGGTGGCTATTGGTGGAAATGGACCCGGATCAGACCTCATGGGCTTTGAAGTTGATCGAGGAGAGCAATCAATACGTGGAAGCGGGGCGGATCAAGGACTATAGCCACCGATACCGGGTCGTCACGGCCAAGAAAAGGTTCTAAAGTCATACCTTGCTTGCCAAAGATGAAAGCCGTTGTTAAGTTTCTAATGAAAGCCTAAGGGAAGTCTTTAAGGCAGGGAATGAGAAGGTGATACTCATGGGTTTTATCTTAGCGGTCCTTAGCGAGTCATGGCGGTTGCTGAATGAGTCTTCGGTCTATGTCCTCTTCGGGATTTTTGTCGCCGGGCTGCTAAGGGTCTTTATCAGCCCGGAGGCTGTCGGCCGTCACTTGGGGCAGGGCAGGTTTACTTCCGTCTTCAAGGCCGCCCTCTTAGGCATTCCCGTCCCTTTGTGCTCCTGTGGGGTCTTGCCCGCTGCGGCCGGTCTAAAGAAACAGGGCGCCAATAAGGGCGCTACCGCCGCATTCCTTATCTCCACCCCCGAATCGGGCGTGGATTCCATAGCCCTAACCTATGCCCTCCTCGGTCCTGTCATGGCGGTGGCGAGGCCTGTGGCGGCCTTTGTCACGGCTGCGGTAGCCGGTGTGATGGAGAATGTGGTGGGCTTTGAAGAGGGAAAGAAGCAGGCCGGCCCTGATCTCAGCTGTCCTGTGGACAACTGTTGCGACGGTCTGGATTGCCTGCCGGAACACCATCGGGCCCACCATACGTTCCGGGAAAAGCTTAAGGCAGGGTTTGGTTTCGCCCTTCACGACCTGTGGAATGACATGGCCCTCTGGTTTCTGGCCGGACTTCTCCTGGCCGGACTTATTGCCACCCTCATTCCAGAACAACTCATGACCCAATACCTGGGCGGGGGTCTTCTCGCGATGTTGATCATGCTCGCAGCAGGCATACCCCTCTATATTTGTGCAACCGCTTCCACCCCCATTGCCGCCGCCTTGATTCTCAAAGGGGTCAGCCCTGGCGCGGCTTTGGTCTTCCTTCTTGCAGGACCTGCCACAAACATCACATCGCTGACCGTGCTTCTGGGGATATTGGGAAAGAGAGCTACGGCCATCTATCTTGCAGCGATCGGGGTGATGTCGATTGTGTCCGGGCTGGCCCTCGACTTCCTCTACTCAGCCCTGGGGTTTTCTGCCGGCGCGACGGCCGGGCAGGCATCAGAGTTCATGCCCCAATGGGTCGAACTCCTTGGGGCATTGACGCTCCTGTCACTATCTGCAAAACCTCTTTATAGGGCCGTCCGGATTCGGCTCTTTCCAGCCAAAGAAAGCCCTCTCGCCCAGGGCTGCTGCGGCCCATCAGCATCATTTACCTCAGGTGAACCCGTACCCCGGGCCTCCTGCGGCTGCAACTCCCATCAATAGATCGGAAGTCCAACTCGACAGAAGTAGGCGCATTCATCCTCTGGGGACTGAATTTGATAGGACCTCGGGATTGACTTTATTTTCTTCAGACCATATCCTCGAAACAGGATGGTCAAACAATTCAAAAGAAAGTTACCTAAGGCGCAAGACGCCACAACGGAATTCCCATTCGAATGATGAATGTCGAACAAGGAATATCGAATCACGAAGTTAGTTCCCGGAAGTCTTTACTTCTACATTGGACATTCTACATTCGATATTCTGCGGTTTACCCGCCCTCCGGCGGGTTTGTTTTTTACTCCTACGCAAAATAGAGAGGAGTTAGCGACATACGCCCTAAGTCGAGAACTTGGGGGGCCATTTGGACTCCCCCTGAATCTTTAGATCCTTCAGGATCATCATGGTCGCCGTGCCGTGGGCGAGCAAGTGCCCATCCTCGTTCTCGATCAAAGCCTCCGCTAGGCAGAGCGTCTTTCCCAACCTGATCCCCTTCCCTTTTGCTATCAACC
>JAZDGZ010000476.1:0-4199 GCA_043806375.1 Pseudomonadota bacterium
TTTTGCCGTGAAAATACCGTCGTAGGGGCGGAGTTTATCTCCGCCCTGCGGGCGCACGTAAAGTGCGCCCCTACATTCTTGTACGCCTTTGGCGTATTCATCCATGGGGGTGGCCGGCACCCAGGGCATGAGGGTTTACGAAGCCGTCAAAGATCGAATCAACTGATTTTCGAATGGAGATCCGTTGCACACATATTTGGGACGGAAAAATGTGCTGACCGGACTTCAACGTCAGACACTCTTCTTTCCTTCGATATTCGACATTTTACGTATGATGGAAAACAACATCAATCTCAAGACCACGCCAAAGGCTGGATAAACCTCACATGTCAGATTCTCGCTTGCCGCGAGAACAACCGACTAAAATTGGAAAGGTCTAAGGGATTCGATCAACCGGTGAAGGGCGCCTTGGCCGTCAAGCAATTCCGCGACGCGGCGGACCTTGCCCTCGTCCTTGGGCGAGAGGCGGGAGGGGCTCTTTTCCCACTTTTCAAGGGCCGCAAAGGTGTCGTCTGCGACCAGAATGAGGGGGAGGCGGGCCTTTTGGGCCGCCTGAATCATCTGAGGGGCCGGAGTTCGGCCACCCGTGAGGAGGATGGCGGTAATGGGGCGATGGGCCTCGGTCGTTTCTCCGTCCAGGTCGGCCGGCTCCAGGAGGATGATCTTGTTGTATGCCCTCTTGAAGATGACGAGATCTCCGGTCAGATCGCCTGATCCGACCGTTAATCCCCCGATGGGTTTATCAAGGCCTTCTTCGCCACAAAGGACCTGCCCTTTGAGGACTTCGACTGCCTCTCGAAGACTCCGGGCGGAAAGGGCCGGGTCTTCGGGCAGTGCAGCGGTCATCGGGATCCCCTTTCGCCCAAGGCCTCGGACCAGTTGATCTCCGATAGCTCGGGACTGATCAGGAGGGACCCGGTTGAGGATGACCCCTTTCACCCTCTGCTGCAGGAGGGAACTGATGGAAAGAATGGAATAGATGGAAGCAGAAACCTTCAGGTAACGATGGATCAGGACAAAGTCGGCCTCCAGCTCCGGCACAAGAGAGACATCCGGAATAGGGAAGGCCGCATCGTCGAAAAAGATATGCCTGGAGCCCATGATAAGAAGAAGGTCCTTACCCGCAGAAAGTTCAGCCGAGAGGGATTTGAGTTCTCTTCGGATCTCTTCATTTCCCTTTTGCCTCCAGGTGTCGTCCGATGCCAGATAAGGGCAGATCCGCTCAAGGGGTTCCTGGAGATTCAAGGCCTCTTTGAAAAGAAAGGCGTCATGATCGGTCCAGCGTCCCTCGATGGGGACCGGATCTGTTCCAAAGGGCTTGAGGAATCCAAGACGGAGTCCCTTTTCAAGCAGCCTCTTGGCTAACGCCCAGGTAATCAGGGTATGTCCCGCGCGATCTCCAGTTGAGCCTATGAACAGAAAGGACATGTGGCAAAGGAACCTCCTTTGGCCCCGGAGTATACGTGCTTTGCCCATAAACATCAAAATCTTTTTGCATTACGACACAGCCTCGCAAGCCGGAATCCAGTCTTTTTAAACTTATCTTGGACAGCAGTGATGCGCGGCATTCTTGACAAGAGACTGAAAACTTCAGTTTCCACGAAACGTAACCTCATGGATGACATAGGTCTCTGCCGAGGGAGGACCCCGAAAGAAGAGTCTATATGAATTCAAGCCAATTGGGTCTCATAGGCGTTGTAATCCTACTCTTCGGGGATCTGGATTTGGCATGTATCTTGAATGATATTCATTAAATGAAGAATCCAAGGCCAAAAAACGGAAACGTCAATCCCCTGAAGGAAGAAGAGCGGGACAGGGAATATTACTCCCGACTGTATCGGAAATTCATCTGGATAACGCTCGTCTGTTCCCTCATTCCTCTCTTATCGGTGGGCTGGGCAATCAATATCCATTACACCAGGTTCGCCAAAGCCCGGATGACGAATTCCTTTCAGACCCAGGTGGAGTATCACCGGAAGATCATTGACTTATTTTTGAAGCGGAGCAGCGCCAAACTCCAGCTCCTGGCGCAGACCCAGTCCAAAGAATACCTTGGTCAAATGATGAATCTGGCCCATGTCTTTGAAATCATGAACCAGGAATATGGTTCCATAACAGACTTGGGCGTCATCGACGAGCAGGGAAGGCATGTGGCCTACGTCGGCCCTTATGACCTGATGGACAAGAACTACAGCGAGACCGTGTGGTTTAAAAAGGTTATGGAAAGGGGTCTGTATGTGAGCGACATGTTCATGGGGTTCCGCAAGGTGCCTCATTTCATCATTGCCATCACACGCCGGGAAGGGGGCGAGAAATGGATCTTGAGGGCGAGCATCGATACCGAGGTCTTTCGCTCCTTGGTGGAGAATATCAGGATTGGCAAGACCGGGGAAGTATACCTCTTGAACGAGGAAGGGGTTTTCCAGACCAGCCCCAGGCTGGGCGGAAAAATCATGGAGAAGGTTTCCATGCCCTTGGAACCCTATCATGAAGGCATCAAAATCCGGATCGTTGAACCTGAGAAGGGAGAGTCGAAAGGGCCTTCCAAGCGGCAAATCATGGCTACCGCATGGCTCAAGGAGCCACGCTGGATGCTGGTGGTGAAACAGGAGTATTCGGAGGCCTTTGACGAGGTCAATTATGCCAACTACGCCACGTTGATTTTTCTTCATTTGAGCGGCCTTACGATCTTGATCGTATCCATACTTCTTACCAGACACGTCATCAAGGTCATCAGGAAGCGTGACGAGGAGGCCCATCAACTCAGCAAACAGCTCATGGAGGCCGGCAAAATGGCCTCGGTGGGGGAGCTTTCCGCCGGCGTGGCCCACGAGATCAACAACCCCCTCGCCATCATCCTCACCGAGAGGCAGATCCTGATAGACTTGATGGATCAGACCCCCGTTCTCGACGAGAATCTCAAGGAACAGCTTTCGGAATCCCTGGAACAGATCGATGTCCAGGTCAATCGCTGTAAGCGGATAACCCACAACCTTCTGCGGTTCTCTCGCCGCACCAAGTCGGTCATTGAGAGCGTTGACGTCAACGATTTCCTGGAAGAGGTCGTCGAGCTCATGGAAAGGGAGGCCGGGTCGAGCGGGATCAAGTTCATCACCTCCCTCGAAGAGCACCTGAAGCCCATCCTTTCGGATCCTTCCCAGCTTCAACAGGTCTTCTTAAACCTGATCACGAATGCGGTCGATGCGCACGACGGAAAACCCTACGGCAGTATCCGTATAGCCACCCAATCCGACGATAAGAATAAGAAGGTGAAGGTGGTCTTTGCCGATACAGGGTCCGGCATATCCAAGGAAAACCTTGATAAGATCTTTGACCCCTTCTTCACCACCAAGCCGGTGGGCAAAGGAACGGGGTTGGGTTTATCTATTTGCTACGGCATCGTTCAGCGGCTGGGAGGGTCCATCTCCGTAAAGAGTGAGGTGGGGGAAGGGACGGAGTTTACACTGATCCTGCCTTACGATCCTCCGGTTTCGGTGCAGCAGGGCATGGGAGACCAATGAGTGTTTTTCTGCAGGGACTGGTCAGAATTTTGCCTGAGCTCCCCTTGGCGGGGAGTGAATAGGCCGTATGCAGATATCCGGGCACTGTTTTTTCTTTTTGAAAAGAGAGTCCCACGGACTACAATGACAATATCGACCGATACTTACAAAATCCTAACCAGACACTGGCGATTATCTTGTTGAAAGGAGGAAGAAATAATGAAGGGGTCCAGGGTATTATTGGTAGATGACGAGGTGGTTTTCACCACCAATATGTCGAAACTTCTAACCAGCAGGGGATATCGAGTCACCGCCGCGAACAGCGGCGATGCCGCCATTCGAGCCCTTGAGGAATCCGATTTTGATGTGGTGGTTTTGGACCTGAAAATGCCGGGCATGGACGGGATCACCACCTTGAAGGAGATCAAGAAACTGGGGCTCTTTATAGAGACCCTGATCCTCACCGGACACGGGTCCATCGATTCCGCCCTGGAGGCCGTCAAACTGGGGGCCTATGACTATCTCACCAAACCGTGCGAGATCGGAGACCTGGTGGCCAAGATAGAAGGGGCCTGGGAAAAGAAGGACGACGCTGAAAAGAAGGATATGAATGAGAAGATCCAAAAGGTGGTGGAGTCGCCATCTTCGGTCTTCGACATCTTTCCCAAGAAGAAATAGGGCAGTTATATCTCTCGCCCG
>JAZDGZ010000477.1:0-7080 GCA_043806375.1 Pseudomonadota bacterium
GCGTCAACAAGCCCGTCACGCAGGGCGGTGATGCCGGCTCCGGTACCCCCGTGGCTGATCTTGAGGGTGTCGAAGATGCCGGCTTCTTTGAAGATCATCTCATTGTCCAGATACCTTGTGGCCACCTTTCGGCCCTCTGCCAGCTTTTTCCCTTTGAGGTCCTTAATCGTCTTGATCTTTGGGTCGAGTGTAATAAAGGTGTGTATCGTTTCGTTCATACGGGCCACAAAACGGTGGTCCGTGTAAGGACCCCAGGAAAACCCGCCCTCTGCTTTGGTTAGTGGAAACAATTGGGCCCCGGAGGTCACTCCGCAAATGATGGAGTTCGCTTTCATCTGCGGCTTTTTGACGACCAACTCATAATTGGCCAACATGCCCGGGGTCTCGATGACCTTGGCACGTAGCCATTTCGAGTGCTTGTTGATGAGCGTTGACAAGCCGTGGGTCAGCGCAAACTCGGCACTGTCGGACCTGCCGGCGAGGAACTGGATCTCGAATGGCTCTGCTGCGGTTGCAGGGTTGCTTGTAAAGCCGGCGAACAGGGCAACAGAAAAGACCGCTATTAAAATACCATAAATGATCCTTTTCATTTCCTACCTCCTTTGATGATTTAAAGGTGACAAGTGACCCTCCCGGTTGAGTTTCCTGGGGGAGGGGGAGACGTTCTATCAGACCGCCCAAAGACCCGAGGAAGAGGTTTCAGGTTTTCCCCGGCCCTTAAGCCCAGGTTTTTCCCGAAGGCCTTTTGTATGCCTGCCTGGAGGTCTCCCTAATGGTCTGCACGAACTTAAGGATGTCTTCGTCGGTGCGATACTTGGAGCGATCGTACTTCTCATAATGGACGATCTCCTTGAGCTTCCTTCGAAAGGGGGCCGGCTTTTTGTAGGCCGGATAGCCTATAGGAACCAGGGTATGAACCTCCAGTGGATCAGGTACATCGAGAACCTTCTTCAGGCCCTCCATCCAGCTCCGGTCCGTGCTCACCCACTGTGAGCTGAGCCCGCAGGCGGCGGTGGCCAATTGAAGCAGGAAGGTGGCATTGGCCACATTCTTCAGAAAGGTTCCCTTCGGGCCCCCTTCGCCGTCACACATATAGGCGATCAGGACGGTTGAAAAGAGGGTCCGGGGATCTGCACAAACCGCGACGATGACCGGGGCATTGCAAAAGCCCGGCGTCCCGGTCGGAAGGGTCGTGAAGCCCTGATGTCTCATGTTCTCGGCCCTGGCTGTTTCATAGGTGTAAATGGCTTTCCAATAGTCTTCATAGAGATCCCCGATTTTCTGCTTCTGCTCCGGGTCTTTGATCACGATGAATTCCCATGGTTGGGCATTCCCTCCCGACATGGCCCATCTTGCAGTTTCAAGGATCTTGTTGATTAACTCGTCGGGCACCGGGTCAGGCTTGAAGTTCCGAATGCATCTCCTGTTTCTCACCAATTGCATAAACTCGTCAATCTGCATCTTTGCAGCCATTTCTGACCTCCCTTGATTGAGATTTATGGACACAACGGGGGCAAATGCCCGCCCGGAACCGGCGTCATCGCCCCCACCTCATCACATCCTTAGATGCTTATTGCCCGAGCCTCTTCGATTTCAGTTTGAGAACCTGTTCCAGGAGGATGGCCGCGAACAACGCCATGCCGACAAAAAACAGGAGGCCATTTTGCGTCACAATAAAAGCGATTAATAAAACAGAACAGCCTATGAAAACAATTCGCTCCAAGGTGCCGAGACGCACCAGAAATTGCCCGAAGAGCCCGGTTTGCAGGACAAAGATGGCTATCACGGTAGCGCCTACGGATGAGATCCCAACCCAGAAGTCCGTGAAGCGTCCGAGGATGTTCGGATTCCACAGGATGAGCCATGGAATGATGAACGCCGTGGCTGCTACCTTCATTCCTTCTATGGCGGTCCTGAAATAGCTTCCCCCTGCGATCGAGGCGGCCATCAGGGCTGCTGACGCCACAGGTGGGCTCAGGGTCGAGAAGGCTGCAAAGTAGAGAATGAAGAAGTGGGTCTCGATGTCGCCCAGGCCCATCCTGATGAGCACCGGCGCCACCACAATGGCCACCAGGGCATAGGCCGCTGTGACGGGCATCCCACAACCCAGGAGTATGGTGACCCACATGCATACGAAAACGGCAATAAAGGGAATGCCCAGGCTCCACTCCTCCACGCTGAAAGCCACCACAACCCCCACGCCGGTTAGAGAGATCATGGAGGAGACGACGCCGATGGCGGCAATGGCCATGGCAAGGCCGGAGGCTGCGACGCATCCTTTACGGAACCCTTCCACCAGCCTCGTCCAGGTAAGTCTGGTTTCCTTTCTGAGGGAGCTCAGAACAAGAATGGCTATGACCGCGCAGAAGGCTGCCAGGGTCGCCGAATAGTCCATGGCCAGGAGGACGATGACGATCCCGAGGGGGATCCCAAAGATCGGAAAGCGTCGCCACACCATCCCGTAGTCGATCTTTTCGTCCTTACCCACGCCCGAGGAGATGCCTCGCCTGAGAGCCATGAGGTGAACCGCCCATCCGACGCTCAGGAAATAGATGATGCCGGGTATCGTTGCAAAGGCAATGATCTTCCCGTAACTAATGCCCAGGAGCCCGGCCATCAGAAAAGCGGCTGACGCCATGACAGGGGGCATGATCTGACCTCCTGCGGAGGCTGCGGCCTCGACCGCTCCGGCCTGATTGGGGCTGTATCCGGCCTTCTTCATAATCGGTATGGTTATCGGACCGGTGAATACCACATTGGCCACGCCGGCTCCCATGACCATGCCCACCAATCCGCTTGAGATGACCGCCGTCTGACCCGGGCCGCTTCGCATTTTTTTTCCCACGGCTTTTCCCAGTTCCATGAAGGACTGGGATACCCCGGTGGCCTGGAGCAATCCCCCAAAAAGGATGAACAGGATAATATAGGTGGCGGAGATGTTCAGAAACATGCCATAGATCCCCCTGAATGCGATAGCCGACCAAGAGATCACTTTGGCGTAAGAGATGGGCGTATGGAAAAAAGGTGGGGGAAGGTAAGAGCTGAGCAGCGCATACAACATCAAACCAGCGGCAATGGCGGGCACAATCACGCCAAAGGCCTGCCGGCAGGCCTCCAGGACTACGAGAACGATGATCGTCCCTATGACAATATCCATGGCCGTGGGTAGGCCGGCGCGTTCTGCGAGCTCCGAATAGTTCACGAAGACATAAATGACCGCTACAAGGGAGAGCGCCATGAGGGTTAGATTCAGGGGCCATATCTTCGGCTTCTTGAGTATAGAAGACAGAAAAACAAGTATGAGGGCAAAGGCAAGGTGCGTATTCTGATGCATCAGGGGGTCCTGAAGCAGCCACCTTGTGTAAACCAGGTGGTAGACCCCCATCACGAGCGCCAAATACCCGATCACACGGTCCAAGATTTTGAGCCAGTTTATACCATCAGCCATCCTTAGACTCCGTTATTCGCTAAGACCAGTCTATAAAGTCGGCGGACAAAAATGGCAGCAGCCGGGGATGTCCCTCTTGCTCCTAATGCTTGCCCGGCGGCGTCATGCCCTTTTCTTGGTAGAACTTCAGTGCCCCGGGGTGATAGCGTTTCGGGCTCCAATCATTGGCTGTAAATGTCTCTAAACTGGCAGCTTTACCGGCTGCAAAGTAGTCTTTGAATTTCTCGGTGTTTTCCGCAGCTGTCTTGACGAATTCATAGGCCACCTTCTCATCCATGTTTTCCCAGGCCCACCATGTCTGCCCCACTCGAAGGATGCCCCAGTCCCTGTGCGGATAACCGGGCTTGACGGCGTTTGCCTTTACGGGCGACCATGTGCGGGCGGCAAGAGGCTCCTTGGCCATACCGGCTTCATAGTCTTCCTTGTCGATGCCGATGAAATAGACCTTGTCCCTGGCAGCCAGGACGGCTTCGTTAAAGGGGGAGGTCTTGAATTCGGTAGGGGTGAAAAACAAACCGCCTGAACAGATCACATCCACGGTGCCGTCCAGCAGGGCATCTTTTGCCATCTCGGTCGGCATGTTGATGATCTTTACTTTATCGAGGATGCCCCAACACTGGTCCAGATAAAAAAGGGCATCTTTTTCGAGGCCATGGCCCTTGGGAAGCAGACCGATCCTTTTGCCGACCAAGTCCTTCTTGGGATTCTTGATATTGGGGTCTAAGGTCATGAAGTGGGGATTTGCGGTATAGAGGGTGCAGAGAACCCTCCAGCCCGTAACGGGACCTGATTTCTTGAAGGGACCTGCCCCGCGCAAAGCCGCGCTAAGAACACCGTCGATAGCCAGGGCCACATGAGTCTTCACCTTATCGGGCGGCAGATCCGCCATGGACTTGACGTTGTCGTTGCTTCCCATGGTCTCCAGCACGGACACCCTTAAGTAGGGATGGTTCTTGTTGATGATATCCCCAAGGGCATGACTGAAGTTGTGGGCGTCCGAGCCTAGCGGCGAAGAAAATAGGGTCAGGTTGACCCGTTCTGCAGCCGCTGCATCGGGCGATAACCCCAAGAGGACAAGCAGCACGAAACCTAATAGCGTGATCCAGGTGACACGTTTTTTCAAAAACATCTCGTCTCCCTCCTTTCATAAGCGGTTAAGGTTATGGATTTGGTCAACGAACGGTCGTTCAGTTCTTTTATAGAAGAACCAAAGCCTTTGTCAAGTGGTATTTAGTATAACGTCTCCCTATTCAATGGACTTGCAGGGAGATTTTTCCGGGATAGCCCACAGGTTGAGCAAAACTTAAGTGAGGAAGCCATCGGCAGCACAGACTATGAGACTGCGAGGTACTTTTCCTTTACCTTTGGGTTGGCCAACAAGTCCTTAGGGGTGGATTCATGCACGATCTGGCCTTTGCTCAATATATAGGCATAGTCAGCGAGCCTCAAGGCCATGGCGAGATTCTGCTCTACCAGCAAAATAGAGAGTTTCTCCTGGTGTAATTCTCCTATCACGCCCCCTATATGCGAAACAACCATCGGAGCCAGCCCCTCGGAAGGCTCATCCATAAGGAGCACTTCAGGATTCGTCATCAGTGCCCGGGCAATGCTGAGCATTTGCTGCTCACCCCCGCTGAGAAGGGTGCCCTTGACCCTGCTGCGGCTGGAGAGGATCGGAAAAAGAGAATAGACTCTCTCCAAGGTCCATTTTCCTTTCTTAGCGGCCATGGTCAGGTTTTCCTTGACGCTGAGAGAAGGAAATATGTGCTTCCCTTGGGGGACTACGCCGATTCCTGCCTGGGCTATCTGATAGAGCTTCAGGCCGTTGATCTGTTTGCCTTTGAACGTCACCAGTCCTTTCTTGGGCGTAACAACCCCCCAGACAGAGCGAACGAGGGTCGTCTTGCCCATGCCATTGCGACCCAGCAGGGCCACAATCCCACCTTCCTCCAGGGCAAGCGAAACGCCATAGAGAATGTGGGTTTCCCCGTAATAGGAATGGACATCAAGGACTTCCAGTATCTTGGACATCTTGCTCTTCCCCGAGATAAATCTCCCTCACCCTAGGGTCGGACTGGATCTCTTCAGGCTTCCCTTCCGCGATGAGCACGCCGTAGCTCAGCACGATAATACGGTCGGCCAAATCAAAGACCACATCCATATCATGGGAGACGAAGAGAACTGCCGTCTCCTGTGGAAGCTTCCGTATGTAACTCATCATCTGAATGGTCTCGCTCTCCGACAGGCCGGCGCTGGGTTCATCCAGCAATAGCAGTTTGGGTTCGGATGCCAGGCTCAGAGCAAGTTCCATCATCCTTTGCTCACCGTAGGAAAGAGAGGTGACAGGAGAGTTGCGTTTCTCCCACAGCCCCATGGAATCCATGAGCCTTTGGACTTTGACAAAACGCTCATCACCGCTTTCAATAGAATGCCAAAGCTGAAGATGAAAAGACTGCTTGCCGTGCATCGCCAGCAGAATGTTATCCAGCACGGAAAGATTGAAAAATAAATTATTCAATTGAAAGGAATAGGCAAGACCCATGTGCAGCCGCGAGTGGACAGGCGCCCTGGTAATATTTTTGCCCAGCATGACGACCTGACCCCTTGTCGGAGAGATCATGCCGCTCAGGATATTGATCAGAGTCGTCTTGCCGGCCCCGTTAGGGCCGATCAGGGCCAGGTTTTCCCCCGTATTCAGCGTGAACGAAACGTCCTGGAGAACCTGGATTCCTCCGAAGTTTTTGGCCAGGCTGTCTACTCTCAAGCACTCCATATCTTGTTACCCAGCTTATCACAGAATTTGGCGATGTGGGGGACAACGCCTCCCTTAATAAACATGGCCGTGATCACAAAGGTGGCCCCCAAAATCAGTGGCCAGCGCTCCGGGAAATAGAGACTTGAGATGTATTCGACCACAATAATGATGAGTGTACCCAAGAATGCGCCGACCAGGGTTGCCGCCCCGCCCAGAATGACCATGAACATAGCCAACCCGGAGATATGGATACCGAGCATGTGCGGCCCCACGTATTCATTAAAATAGACGTACAATATCCCGGCAATGCCGGCAAACATGGCGCTGATAATATAGATGAGATACTTGAAGGCCCAGGTATTGTAGCCAAGGGCCTCCATTCGATGCTCATTTCCGGCAATGCCTCTTAAAATTCTGCCAAAAGGGGAGCTGACGAGTCGGTGCATCAGAAAATAACAGAACAGGAATATGACAAAAACAAAATAATAGAAGAGAAGCGGGGTCCACTTAACGGCAAATCCCGGGTTCAGGACCAGGATGCCGCCAAGCCCGTCATCGCCTCCGGTAAACGACCTCCAAACCCAGGCGATCCAGAAGAGGAGTTGACTGAGGGCAAAGGTGATCAACAAGAAGTATATCCCGGATACGCGAAGCGCGATCAGACCAAAGAGACAGGCGACGATTCCTGCGGTCACAAGACCCATGGGTGCAATAAACCAGAAACTCTCAAATTTGTAGCGGAACAATAAAATGGCAGCAGTGTAGCCCGCAGTGCCAAAATAAGCGGCATGCCCGAGAGAGGGGAGATCAGCGTATCCCATGAGAAGATCCAGGCTCATGGCAAAGATGGTGAAAATGAGAATCTTGACTAACAAAC
>JAZDGZ010000478.1:0-7150 GCA_043806375.1 Pseudomonadota bacterium
ACTGTCGAGCCCGACCACCTGGAGAAGTATCTCCTTGGCGAAATACCGGACGACGTTTTCGTGAAACTCATCCAGTTCGACTTTGCCGAAGGATCCGAGCATAAGCCGGCCGAAAGAGTAGGATGGGTTGAGCCTGCGAAACCCATCATCCAGCATCCAGAGACCAGCAAAGTAGGATGGGTTGAGCCTGCGAAACCCATCGAAGATCTTCCATCCCCGGGGATAAACTCGGCATTCCAGACAGACGAAAATGACTCCTCGACCCCTGGACGCCTCCAAACCCAGGTTGAAAAAGACCGCCTCTCCTACGGGATCAAGCCGGAGTTCCAGTCCTTTTTCAACGACCCATCCGGCTTTTTCAAGTTCAAGGCCGGCGCAAAGCCCTGGACGGTCGTTAATCTTTGGAAGGGCGGTGAGCTTTATGCCCGCCTGGATCTCCCTTTTTACTCCAACATCAGCTCCAGCAACGTGCCCCCACCCAACACGATCCGGGAGGATTCGTGGAAGTACATGGGACAGGATTACACCTTCGAGCACCTCATGATCGACCAGACGGTTCGATTAAGGGAACGGTCTTTTGCTCGATTGAGTTTCGGATATCTTGAAAGCATGTATGCGGGGGTGGGCGGAGAGGTCCTCTCCTTCCTGGGCGAGGGGAATCTGGCCCTCGGCCTCCAGTCTGATTGGGTCAAGAAGCGGGAGCCCGGAGAGCCTTTTGCTCTCAAGGATTTTGACACCTACACGTTGCTAGCTAACGGATACTACCATATGCCGGGACTGGCAATGACGCTTCAGACCCAGTACGGCCGCTTTATGGCCGGAGATGTAGGCTGGTTGTTCCGTGCGAGCAGGGAGTATGATACGGGCGTCGTCATCGGGGCCTGGTACAGCCTCACAGATTCAGAGGATCTCCAGGGTTTCAGCAGGGGCGATAATGAAAAAGGGGTTTTTCTAAGTCTCCCCGCAAGAATGTTCTTGACACACGAGTCCCCCCAGAGATATACATACTCTGTAGCGCCGTGGACTAGGGATGCCGCGGCTACAGTGCACCACTGGAAAAGCCTTTTTGAAGACGTGGGCGAATTGACGCCGGCCCGGTTCAAGTCCAAGGCCTCAGAAATAAAGGATTAGCAGCCTGCGTCCTAATCCTTTTCCTGCTGCGGATCTAAGGTTTTTCGAAGCAAACTTTCAGGAATTTTTTGATTGACATTATTTTGATATCCTTGTGAAAGTAGCGCTCGGCAATAGGCCAACCGTTAACCAAATCTTAACTTTATACAAAAAAAGTATATAAATATTGAATCATCACTTTTAAGCCCTGGAGGCAAAGCAATGAAACGTCGGAGAATTGGTAAAGGTCTAATGCTGGTGACTTTGTTAGTCATTCTTTCGTTTGTCGCGGCCCCTGTTATGGCAGCCGCGGGGGCTGGCGCAGCCGCACCTGGTGCAGCGGCCGGGGGAGCCGGTGCCGCTGCCGCAGGGACAGCCGGGGTAGGGGCTGCTGCCGGGCTGAGCACCCTCGCAGTAGTTGGACTTGTGGCCGGCGCTGCTGCCGCAATTGCCATCGGGGCCTCGGCGATAAGTGGAGATGCTACGGCGGGTCATCCGTAAAGACCGTTTCGAGAGAGTTTCAAAAGATCTAAAAAATAAGAAGGGGGCAAGGTCTATGATAGACCTCGGCCCCCAAAATGTTTTTTGCCGCTTTGCCGGTCCCCCTGTCTTTATTCCCTAATCCCCCAACCGTTATTTCTCTTCTCCGATCTCTGAGGCTCTGACCTCCGAGGCTCTGACCTCTGACTCTTGCTCTATGCTCTCTGCCCTTTACCTCCTTTCTCCTTCCCGCTCCCATAGTAAGATCGATAATATTTGTAATGGTAACCGTAGTAGTATCTCTCTTGCTTGAAGTCGATATCGTTGAGAACGATTCCCATCACCGGTGTCTTCACCTGAGCCAGGAGTTCAACGGCGCTTTTCAAGGCCTTCCGGCTTGTGCGCTGAGCGCGGACCACGCAAAGGATGCCGTCCAGCCGCTGGGCCAGGACGAGGGCATCGCTCACCGTAAGAAGGGGAGGGGTGTCGAAGACAACAAAGTCATATCTCTTGCGGATGGCATCGAGGACCTGCCCCATCTTTTCAGACCCGATGATCTCATTCGGGTTGGGCGGCTTATCTCCGCACACGAGGAGGTCGAGGCCGTTCGTCTCCGAGGGCTGGATCGCCTCCCCGAGGGCCTTTTCCCAGTCCTCCGAAACGAGGACGTTCACGATTCCGGGCGATCGCCTGCAGCGGAAAATGCGGTGTTGGGTGGGCCTCCTGAGATCTGTATCCACGAGAAGAACCTTCTTGCCTGTTTGGGAGAGGGCGACGGCGAGGTTTGCGGCGCAGGTGCTTTTCCCGTCTTCCGGCAGGGGGCTTGAAAAGACCATGAGCTGGCGGGTCTTATCGACGCTGGTGAAGAGGAGGTTGCTTCTGAAGCTGCGGAAGGCCTCCGAGATGTGGGAATCGGGCTCCTCGAGGAGCATCAGGCATCTCCGGTTTGGCCGGCCGTTTTCAATTCCCCCATAGTGACCGATGTTCCCGAGCACCGGTAGGGACACGAGGGTCTGGATGTCCTCCGCGTTCTTGACCGAGTCATCCAAGTATTCCATGAAAAAGGCAAGGCCCATGCCGAGCATGAGTCCCAGAATCAGGCCGAGCGCCAGGTTGAGCTTCAACTTCGGTTTTATGAAGTTGGGGTTCGCGTAGGCCGGCTCCACCACCCACACGTCGCCGATCTGGCTGGCCCGGGTGACCTGGATTTCTCCTCTTTTCTGGAGCATGAAGGCGTAAGTATCCTGGTGAACCTTGGCGTTCCGGGTCAGCTCCGCCAGCTTCTGTTCCGCCTCGGGCAAGGTCCCTATTTGCGCCTCGGTCCTCTTGATTTCCTGGGCCAGCGCGCTGGCCTTCCCCTCCAGCGAGGCAAGGAGGGATGATATCTCCGCCCTGATCTTCCTCTTCAGTTCAAGGATTTGCTCGTCCAGGGCCTGGATCTTCGGGTGCTTTTCCGTGTACTGGCTCCTGAGGGCTGCCCTCTCCGACTGGATGCCGGTCAGGTTGGAAGCGAGGGAGAGGAGCATGGGCTGATCCAGTGTCGTCCCGAGGGTATAGAGAGATTCCTGATCCACGGACCCCTTCCCTTCCAGGTTTGCAAGGAGGAGCTTTGCCTGGCTGCTCAGCATCTCAGCCCCCTTCTTGGCACTTTCAGTCTGGGCAAGACGGTTGATCACCACCTGCACGTTTTCATCCAGGTTCACGAACTTGTGCTCCTCCTTGTAGTGCTTTAGCTCGCCCATCCCCTGCTGAAGCTGCTTGTCCACGGTCTGAAGTTGCTCGTTGATGAAATCCAAGGCCTTTGACGCCACCTGGGTCTTCTGCTCGAGCTTGATTTGGCGGTATGCGGAGACAAGGCCTGAAAGGAGCCTTTGGGCCTCATGCGGGTCTGGATTGGTCATTTTCAGCTGGATGAGACGGGTATTGCGGACGGGCGTTGCCGCCAGGTTCCCCTGGATGAGCCCCGCAGCGCTCCTAATGGGGGTGACGCTCAGGCCGAGCAGGCTTCCCACCGGAGGGCGCGCCTCCCTTCAGGATAAAGGAGAAAACCTCTGTTTCACAGGGCTCCCCGATCCGCCCCCGGCAAAAGACCCGGCCCTCTTCCGTGATCACCTTGAATTCCCCCCCTCCAGGAAGACGAGATCGAACTGGAGGGGAAGCGAAAGATCTGGGACCTTCAGCGCCTCCGCATGGAGAGGATCCGGAGGTGCCCTCAAGGCCGCCTCGGTGAGGGGCAGATCCTGACTCATTTTTGTGCCCAAAAACCTCTGGACGACCTTTTCATAGATCCGTTTACTCTTATCGAGCCTGACCTGGATGCCCGTCTGAAGGGCCGCCCTCTCCGCCACGGACCTGCCTCTTAAAATCTCGACCTCGGTAAGCACCTCCTTTTCAACCCCGGGGCCTAGCTCATCAGCAAAGAGGTTTTCCAGGCTCAGGGACTGGCCTCCAGTTCGCTTGATCTCCAGGGTCGCGTCGGCCTGGTAAGTCGGCCTGGAATCGAGGGTCCATGCGCCCCCTGTGAGCACGACCGGCCCGAAGCAGAGCACGATCCACCACCTGCGCCGCCAGAGGACCTGCATAAGGTCACGCAGACTGATGTCATCCCCTTCGTAAGGGGGGGGAGCACCGAAAGGTTCGGAAATGTTTTTCGTTCCCTGGTTCATGATTTCCTCGCACTCATCAGGTTTTTCCAAGTTCTTCGCAGCGTGCCCGGCTGGGGCCGTCTTTCCGCGGCCCTTCATCCCCACTAATGATAAATGGTTTCAATCATATACGTGATGGTGGCCGTGGGGATCAACTGCCGGATGAACCAGTTCCAGTCGCCGATCAGACTTCTTGGCACGTAGACAATATCATATCTTTTCAGGATGAACCGTTCATGGCTTACTCCCTCCATCATGTGGAGGGCATTGACGGCATAGACCTTGGGTTCGTGAAGGCCGCCCCTGACCACCACCACCTGCTTTCGCTGGGCCGTCTCAGCAAAGTCGCCCGCCTCGCCGATTGCCTCTATCAGGTCGATGGGTGCCCTGAACTTGATCACACCGGGTTTTTTCACCTCTCCCACGACAAAGATCTTGTTATCATTGATGCTCGGGATGTGGATAATGTCGTTGTCTTCCATGAGGATGTTCTGGTCCGTGTCCCCCATCGCAACGAGCCTTTTGAAATTCACGGGGAGGACCTTCTGCCCCCTTGCCACGTAGGCCATCTCGAGGGCGGCCGTCTCATCGTTGATCCCTCCGGCCACGGCAAGGGCGTCGAGGAGCCTGGTGCGGCGTTCCACCCTGTGCCTGCCCGCTTGCTTCACTTCTCCCAGGACCGTAATCCTCTTGGTCTTTCCCGGGATGACGACCGTGTCGTTCGTCTTGAGGTATATGTTCTGGACCATGTCTCCGTCTTGCACGAGCCTCTGTAGGTCCACGGGGATGATGCTTTCGCCCCGTATCACGTAGGCCTCTCGCAGGTCCGCGTCTGGAAGGATTTCGACCTGGGAAAGGACGCTCAGGAGCCGCCGGTCCGGAGGAAGGGGAATGCCTGAGGTGATGCGGCTTGCCACGTAATCCGGTTTCTTCACCGCGCCGGTGATGTAAACCTTCAGGCTGTTGATGGTCTTCACGGTCACGGAGACATGGGGCTTTTCGAGGTACCTTGTATATTTCTGCTCCAGGATCCTTTGCAGCTCCGGAATCGAAAGGCCTCCGGCGTGCACTTCGCCAATCAGGGGGAGGGAGATCTTGCCGTCTTCCCTCACCACTGACTCTATGGAAAGATCCGGGTTCTGCCAGACGAATATATAAAGCTCATCCTCGGCCCCCACCCGATACGCGGGGCCGTCCGCATAAACGGGGGGCAGTTCATCGGGGAAAATGACCTCCTTGGCCCTGAATTTCTCCTTGAGGTACGTCCTGGGCGAGAGGGCCTGCCGGGTCTAACTGGATGAGGGTCTCATCCGCCGCCTCGGGCTTGCCAGGCGTCACCTCTTGGACCGTTGACTCTTCCAGGGTTTTGGCCGCCAGTTCCCACCTTAGTTTTTCCTTGTTCCACTGGACCATCACCCCCGCTTCGGGCTCGATTTGCTGGATGGTGGGTCTGCCGCATCCGGCCAAAAGGAACGCGAGCACGAGCCCCTTCAGGAAAAAGGGGAAGAGTCTCTTGAGAAACCCTGATCTGGCGGAACGGGCCTTGAAAGGAATGGGGTCTTGCGGAACGACCGCCTTACCCTCGATGATCTCCCTTGGCGTTTTAAGGACCATGTCTTTTGCAGCCTTCTCCCCTCTAATCTGTTCTATGATTTTGTAGGCGCCGGTGAGCTGACAGCTTCTCCCGTTCAACCCATGGGCATCTGTAGCCAGCACGTGGGCCAGGTTGTGGGTCACGAGAAGGGTTGCAAAATCCTTGACCCTTTGACCGAAAGCACCCACCATGCTTGCCGCGGTCACCTGGACCAAGACCCCCCTCTCCACCCAATCGTAAAGCCGATGAGGGTCCCGAATCAGGAGCGGATTCCTCTCCGGGTGGCTGAGTATCGGCGTGACCTTTTGCACCTGGAGCTCCCACAAGAAGACCTCCAGGTTCTGGGGCAGGACGCTGTCCGAGAGCTCAATGAGGGCAAAGCGGCCGGTGTCATTGATGGTGAGAACCTCCCCCGCCAGGATAGCCTGGCAAACGCCGGGCTCAAATCTGAGTTCGGCGCCGGGATAGACCCTGAGAGGTATTCGGGAAGCCTTGAGTCTATCCTGAAGCTCCTGAAAGATGTTGAGGACCACGGAGCGGGTATTGGGATAACGACCCTGCACCCAGTGGGGCGTGCAGACCACCCCCTCAACCCCATCCTCCACTGCCTGGCGGGCCATAGCCAGGCTCTGGTCCCAGTCAGGGGCGCCGTCGTCAATCCCCGGCAGCATATGGTTGTGTAGATCCAGCAATTTCCGGTTTAAGTTCAGACCCTTGGAAACGTTGGCCGGTTTTCGGAAGATGAACTCTGAACCCGCTTTCCCCTTTTCCCACACGACGAAACTGGCCGAATTTCAAATGACGGGCGCTGAGGGCAGGTCTCCTCACCCCCGCACACACATCATACGAAGATCCAAACCACGGGGAGTCAACAAAAAAAGCCCTTTTTCCCGCCCCTTATTCAACGTCAGTGTTTTTTCCCAAGTCTGAAATTTATGGCTTAGTGTTTCGATTCGCAAATACGGTGACGTATTTGAATGAATGTACCCAGGAGTAATCCTTAATCCTATAATCCCTAATCCACTTTTTTCTTGACATCCCCCCCCGTTCACTATACAAATACCGTTCAGTTTTGAACAATCTAACCTTCTAATCTTTTGGATGATTTCCGGCCCGGAAAAACCTTATGAGGCGCTAATCTGGCCGGCCAATATCCCGTAGGTCCGGCCGGACAACCCAGACGTAGAAACCCAGCGGAGAACTGCGAAAGAGATTTTTTTTGGCACGGATTGCACGGATGACACGGATACCGCTGCCTAATAAAACATCCGTGTAATCCGTGTCATCCGTGCCAAAAAGAACCGGCCACAGGACCCAACAT
>JAZDGZ010000479.1:0-2981 GCA_043806375.1 Pseudomonadota bacterium
GCCCGGGGCTTGTTTGAGGTCCCTATTCCACACCAATACGATGTGGCCGTGGCCGGCGTCGGCTTTCCCAAAGACGCCAACCTTTATCAGGCCAGCAGGGCCGTCAGTTATCTCTTTTTTGCACCCACCCCTGTCGTCAAGGAAGGGGGTGTGTTCATCCTGCCTGCCTCTACACCCGAAGGGGTTGGGCAGGGCGCGGGGGAGGTGAGCTTCTTCGAAAAAATGCGGGGGGCGGCGGATATGCCCTCCCTGCTGGCAGACCTGCGCCGAACCGGGTATCCCCCGGGCGCCCAGCGCGCGTTCGTGATGGCCAAGGTGCTTGAAAAAAATGACGTCATTGTCGTAGGCTCGGAGACGCCGGATGTGGTGCGCCAGCTAAAGATGATCGCCGCGGCCACCATGGACGAAGCGTTTCAAATCGCATCCGATAGGCTCGGCAGGGAGGACCTTGACGTCCTGATCGTCCCTCATGCCTTGCTGACCCTGCCTATTGTAGGCGGTCGGAAGTAAAGGAATTGGCAATGGACAAAAACATCAAAACGAATTTGATCGACATTGTGGGCCAGGAGAACTTCTCCGACCTGCTCATCGACCTGGTCTCCTATGGCTCGGACGCCTCAGACCATGACCATCGGCCGGAGGCGGCGGTTTGGCCGACCACTTCCGAGCAGGTATCAACCATCCTGCGTCTCGCCAATCAGCACCGGTTTCCCGTGGTGCCCAGGGGGGCTGGGACAGGCCTTGCCGGGGGCGCTATTCCCGTTCGCGGCGGCCTCGTTTTGGACCTGTGCAGGATGAACAGGATCCTCGCCGTTCGAATCGCCGACCGACAGGTCGTGGTCGAGCCCGGCGTGGTCTATGCCCACCTTGAGAAGGCCCTTGCGTCGTCCGGATTTTTCTTTCCCCCGGACCCTGCCAGCAGCAAGGTCTGCACCATCGGCGGCAATGTGGCCACGAACGCCGGCGGGATCAGAGGGGCCAAGTACGGCGTGACCCGTGATTATGTCCTGGCCCTGGAACTGGTCCTGCCGGACGGCAGGATCATGCGGACCGGCTCGACCTGCATCAAGTCGGCGTCGGGCTATGACCTGCCCCGGCTCTTCGTGGGATCTGAAGGGACCCTGGGGGTGATAACGGAGGTGACCCTCAAGATCAGCCCCAAGCCCGTCGCCTTCAAGACCGCACTGGCCACGTTCGAGACCCTCAAAGATGCAGGCCAGACTGTCAGCGATATCATCCATGCCGGCATCGTCCCGAGCGTCCTGGAGGTTTTTGACTCCCATTCCATCAAGGTCCTGAGGGATCGCGGCGGCATGGCCGTACCGGACGCCGAGGCCATGATCCTGGTGGAGACGGATGGGTTCACGGAGGCCGAGACCTCATTTCAGATGGAAAGGGTGATCGACGCGGCCAGAAAAAACCACGTCATGGATATACGGAAGGCTGATTCCCCGAAGGAGGCGGAGGAGCTGTGGCGCCTGCGCAAATCAGTGGGCAGCGTGGCCGCCGGCCTGCGGCCAAACAACGTCTCTGAAGACGTGACCGTCCCTATCTCCAAAGTGCCCGATCTTCTGGCCGGCATTTCCGGGATTGTTCAAAAGTGCGGTCTGCCTTTCGTCGTCTTCGGCCACGCCGGAGACGGGAACCTCCATCCCAGGATCATGTACGACGGTTCCGACCCCGACCAGGTGAAACGCATGAGGGGAGCGGTGGAGGAGATCTTCAGATTCACTTGCGGTCTGGGAGGAACGCTCACCGGCGAGCACGGCATCGGCCTGGCCAAGGCCCCTTACCTGGCGCTGGAACACGATGCGGTCGCACTCGACGTCATGCGCTCCATCAAGAGGTTGCTCGACCCCAACAACATCCTGAACCCGGGTAAGATGGGGTTGGATTTGTAGCAGGCTGCTGAGTTTGAAAGTATAGACAAGGCCGCATCCTACACACGCAGGAATGCGGCCTTTTTTCTTGGTCCTGGTAAAAATTGCGGGCCTTAAGAGCCTGTTCTCTTGTCGCAAAGTTGGGCGGGGCTGTGATCTCAAGGCCATATATGAAGACCGCCAAAGGCTTGGCAGCGCGCTCCTCTCAAGCCCTACGAATCTTAGAGAATCTTAAGGCTGTCCCGCTCTTCCCGTTGTCTTTGCTGATCGAAATCTGATATGAACAAAAGGCAGACTCGTCAGAAACAGCTCCGAAGCAGGGCCGGCACGGAGTTTCGTTATGCCGGTAGACCTGCACCAGGAGATGCCTATTGAATAGGAGGAGAGCTATGGATGAAAAAATCGTCTATTTTGAAAAACCGGGAAAAGAGAATACGGCGGAAGTCATTCAACTGGTTAAAGAGAGGGCTCAAGCCAGAGGAATAAATCGATTTGTCGTGGCATCAACCCGAGGGGGTACAGCAAGAGATTTCCTGGAAGCCGTCGCCGGATCAGACCGCCGTTTGGTCATCGTTCCATGGCAATTCGGTTTTAAAGGCGAGGACCAGCCCTTCCCACAAGAACTGGTGGGTGAGCTTCGGTCGAAAAACCACCAGGTTCATTTCGGGACAATGCTATTTCACACGACAGACTTTTACGGTACAAACGCTCCCCAGGCCATGGCGAACATTCTACGCACCTTTGGGCAGGGAACCAAGGTTTGTCTGGAGATCCTTTTGATGGCCTGTGACGGGGGTTGTATCGGGATTGGAGAAAAAGTGATTGCCGTGGCAGGTACGGGCTCCGGAGCGGATACTGCCATCGTTGCCACTGCTGCGCCCACGACCAGGCTAAGCTCGCTCCGCATCCATGAAATCATCTGCAAACCTCTCATGGGATGATATGAATCAAAGAAACTATCGTAATGTTATCTTCATTTCTCTCTCTCAATTCGGGGTAGTCTTTTGTTTCAATTTCGTCATGGTGTTCGTCCCCTTTTTCATTCACGACATCAGTCCCTATTCCTCTCAAGAGACGCTGATATGGGTGGGATTTATCATG
>JAZDGZ010000480.1:0-7049 GCA_043806375.1 Pseudomonadota bacterium
ATCGGTTTCTGATCAATGTCTTTCTCGTTGGCCAGCCCGAACTGAAAAGGAGGGTCGAGGGGATCGAACAGCTCAATCAGAGAATCGCCATAAGGTACCATCTTCGGCCCTTTAACCTCGAAGACACGGTGCACTATGTTGGCTTTAGACAGAACAGGGCGGGCAGAGAGGAGAATGCCTTTCATCCCAAGGCCGTGGAAATGGTATACGAGATCACAAGAGGGGTGCCGAGAAAGATTAATAACCTGTGCGATCTTTCCCTTTTGATCGGTTTCAGCAAAAATGAAGGGGCGATCACCCCGGAAATCATAGAGTCCATTGTGCGCGACGGTGCGCTTATCTGAAGCAAGAAGGACATGGAACAGGCGCAAAGATTCCAGTAGACCCACGGACTGAGGGATGCCGTTGTCAAGAAGACGCCTTACACCAACCTGATCGGTACCTTTGCGAGCAAGGACGGGTTTGATAAGATGGCGGTTTCATGGAAAGAGTGGGGCTATTCTGCTTATGCCATCAAAGGGCAGGACGGGGAATATCGCCTCTTCGTCGGGGCGTTCATTACAGAAGAGGGCGCCAGAGAGCAACAGCGGACCCTGAAATCGAGCGGCACCCGGAGCACAGTCACCGAGAGATAGGCTTGCCACGCATCTTCATCTTTCGATGATGGCCCCTATTCCTGCCAATTGCCGGAGGTGCTCGATAAGATCCCTTTCAGCCTCGTCGGAGGTGACTTCAAACTCCTCGATGATCCTTTGTTTTATTTCTTTCACCTTTGTTTTTCCGTCTACCAATTCCCAGATTCGAGCGCCGGTCTCGTTGATGGTGTAGATGCTGTCCAGGTCCCCGACGGATTGCTTGATGGGCACGAGGATAAACTCTTCTCCTACCTTTCTAAAGACGACCTCATCGCTTTTTTCGTACACCTTTTCAAGAAAATCCATGTTATGAAAATCCTCTCTGCTCAGATTCTACATATCGCCACTCCAACCCCGATGCTCCAAAGGAGGCCGGTGCTGAAAACCTCTATCTGATTACATGACATCATCTTTGTTGAGATGAAATAATAGTGGAAAGGGCCCGAGCTGTCAACGCACGTTACATCACGCCATCTTCTCTCATTTTAACAGTCTCGAAATAGAAATGACATCGTCTGCAGAATCTCCCCTGGCCCAGACCGAAAATCGATGGAGCTTTTTTCAAGATTTCGGTTCTAAAATATCGCTGAACCGGTGCAGCAGACAATCCAGTCACGCCAGGGCAGGCCCTCGCCCTGTTAAATCCCCGCTTTGCGGGGTCCACCTTGGGTGGAATTTAACAGGGCGAGCCCCTCTTTCCGAAAGAGGGGTAATTCCTCCCTTTTAAAAGGGAGGGTAGGAGGGATTTTTAAAAGGATGTCGTGACGATTATGGGACTCTTAATAAGTGGGCAGTGTGATTTCTCAGAGATAAGCTGCATAAATTCATTCCTTCACCCCCACCTTGCCTCCCCCGTCAAGCAGAGCATTGCACATACTTGACAGAGCGGCAATGGTTCTATCCGGTTTTGAAGATTATTCTTTAAACCGCAGAATGTCGAACAAGGAATGTCGAATATCGAAGTGAAAACTTCAGCATTCTGCAGTTCCTTGTTCGACCTGCCCGCAGTGCCGTTGGATAGAGTGGGGATAATCCCGCAACGTTGATCTTAAAGGAACGGCTATTATCTTGGTTTCAAGCACCCGCAGGCAGGCGGGCATTCGATATTCCATATTCTTGGGCGCTTACACCCAAACCGCCAAATACCCCTTGTGTCAGGTGTGGGTAAAGATCAGCGTCAAGGGGAGGGAATCTCTCTTTTCAGGGGGAAGTATCGTCCTGTCATGAAATCCATGATTGAGTTCGCAGCGACGGAGGAGTTGATTCTTGACCTTTTCTCTGGTAACAGTAACAGCCATCCAGAAGGAAAGTCTATTCAAGAACTAGCTTTTAGGTTTAAGGAGAAGGGTGAGATGGATGAGAAAATGCTATTATCCATAAGGGATCGAGTAGAGAAGGAACCTTACGCCCGGAAGCTGGGTATGAGATTGATTGACGTAGGACCAGGCCACGCCGTAGTGGAAATGACCCCGGGAGATGAAACCCGGAACATCTTCGGGATGATCCATGGCGGCGCCATCTTCTCTCTTATTGACGAGGCCTTCCAAGTATCCTGCAACGCCCACGGCACAGTGGCTGTGGCCCTCAATATGACCGTAACCTATCACCAAGCCCCGGACCTGGAGGGCAGACTCATTGCCGAATCCAAGGAAATTCATCGCTCGCGCAAGACGGGGACCTATGAGATAAAGGTCACGGACGAGAAGATGACGCTTATCGCCACCTGCCTCGCTTTGGCCTATAGAAAGGAACAAAGACTGCCCTTTTTGGATGAGAATTAGGGGCCTTGTTCACCCTGTCCCTTCCCGTTTGTCTCCTATCAAAGCCGACGCTTCAGCCCCCCTTTTTTAGATTATTTCATTGACATATGCACATATATTCAATATGTTATAATGCATTTATATTATCAGACAGTTGCGTCGCTTTTCGTGATTTAGCCATAATACATAAGAAAAGGAACCCAAAAGGCCAGGTCTATGAAGAGGGAGATATTAATCCCCGGTCATGAGATATCGAAAAAGGTCCAGGAACTCGGCCGTAGGATTTCTTCAGACTATCAAGGGAAAGAACCCATTTGTATAGGCATATTGAATGGGGTCATCTTTTTTTTTGCCGACCTCGTGAGGGCCATGACCATCCCTTACCGTATTGATTTCATCAGGGCGGCAAGTTACGGGTCGTCCATGACATCCAGCGGTGAGCTCAGGTTGGTCAAAGATGTGGAGATGCCTATCTTGGAAAAGGACCTCATCATCGTGGAGGATATCGTGGATACGGGATTGACGTTGAACCGCATTGTCAAGAACCTGAGAGAGCGAGGACCAAGATCCGTAAGAATCTGCGCCCTGATCGATAAAAGGGAGCGGCGTGAGGAGGAAGTGCCGATTGATTACTGGGGCTTTCGAGTTGAAAGGGGCTTTTTGGTCGGCTACGGACTCGACTTTGATGAGCAGTACAGGGACCTGCCGGATATCTACGCCTTAACATGAAAAGGGACGCTGATCTTAAAGAGGAGGAGAGCCATGATAATTGAGTGTGAGGAGTGTCGGGCAAAATTCAGACTCGACGAGGGCCTCCTTAGAGAGGAGGGTTCCAGGGTCAGATGCTCCAGATGCAAACGCGTATTTATTGCCTACTCGCCGGGAATGGCCCCCGATGAAGGTGAACCCGACCTCATTTTGGAAGAGGATCTTGAGGATACCGCGGCTCTTGAGTCTCCTCCCACCCTGAGCCCCGCGGAAGCGGAAACCATAGAAGAGGTCATGCAGGCCGATTTTGATAAGGCCTTTGAAGAGGCCGTGGAAACAGGGTCAATGCAGGCGATTCCGAAGGACCGGATGGCCGGGGAGAAGGAGAAAACCCCTGCAAAAAAGGGCGCCTCCCGGGCGGACAGAAAAAAGAAAAAGGCGAGCGGGACAGATGTCGAAGAGAAGGTGACCGAAAAAGCTCCGGAACCCGTTGAAGCAGAGGAGATGGTTGCCCCGGGGAAAAAGGAGGCGCGACGCCTCCGCCTCTTCCCCATCGTCTTGGCGATCATCGTCTTGCTTTTGGGAGGAGCTGCGGCCATCTTCCTCTTTGCCCCCCAAATCATTCCGGACTCTTTGTCCTTTTTGAAGCCCGCAAGGCAGGAAGAGATAAAGGACCTCGGTGTCCGCAGGCTCGCCTTCAAGGCGGTCTCCGGGTCTTTCATCGAGTCCCCAAAGGCAGGGCAGCTGTTCGTGGTCAAGGGTATGGTGACCAATAATTATCCCAAGAGCCGGAGTTTTATTCTCGTGAAGGGGTCGGTCCTGGACGATAAGGGCAAGACGGTGAAGACCCAGTTGGCCTATGCCGGAAACCTTTTTACGGAAAAGCAACTCAAGGAGTTGTCCTCTGAAGAAATCAATCAGGGACTGAAAGATCGGCTAGGTAAAGGAAAGATGAACGTTAATATTCAACCGCAGGCCGCGGTCCCTTTTATGGTTGTTTTTGAAGGTCTTCCCGATAATCTGAGTGAGTTTACGGTGGAAGCAGTCAGTTCTTCTTCTGGTGAGTAATTTTCCAAACTATCCTATCCTGATATGAGGGAAAAGAGGGGAGAAGATCCCCTTTTTTTTCATAGAGACTTAGGTGCGATGAAAGTGGATGGCAAAACATCTTCCGTTGCTCCAGAGAAGTTCGTTCGAGGGTTTGTAATCCTGGTTGCGGTTCTGTTCATCGGTACTGCGGGCTACATGCTTATTGAGAGATGGGGTTTTTTGGACTCCTTGTACATGACGGTTATTACCATCACGACGGTAGGCTACCGCGAGGTGGGAAATGTTTCAGAGGCAGGCCGGGTTTTTACCATATTTATCATTTTTTTCGGGATGGGCATTATTGCCTATATTCTTGGCTCCATTGCCCAGGCTATGGTCGATATCCAGGTGAGGTCTATCATAGGGAGGAAGAGGTTGGGGAAAAAAATAAGCTCCATGAAGGATCATTACATCATATGCGGCTTTGGCCGCTTAGGGAAAATCATTTGCCGAGAATTGAAGGCGTACGACATAGCCATGGTGGTGATCGAGAGCAATCCCGATACAAAGCAGCTCCTTGAAAACGATGAGATCCCTTTTATTATCGACGATGCTACCAGTGAAGATGTGTTGATAGAGGCAGGGGATTCCCTCATTGCCTTGGGCAAGATCATCGACCTCAGGAAGCTGGCAAAGATCCTTAACGTGCAGGATGGCCTCTTATAGGAAGGAAAAGGATGACGTCGCCTACTGGCAGATGCGCGCAAACCGCTTCCTGGACCGATTCAAGGTATAGCCAGAGCCGTCTCCCTGTAAGCCGTCGATCCCCCTAGCCTCTGGAAAAGCCTTTGACCGGTTCACCGAGTCTGCCGGAAATATCAAATGTCGGCCAAAGGGCAATCCTCTTTTTCCATCATCCTCGCCCGAAGCGCCAAAAACCGAAATTGGAGAAATTCTAAGACAGGTTTCAAAAAAAAGAGAAAATGGGCGATATTCAGCGGTCATTCCTGTTCCAGATCGCTCACCCTCCTTGACATGAAAAGGGAAATGAAGGAAATAATTCATTATTATAAGAAATGAAGGTTTTGCTTCATAAGCATGGAAGATGTTCTCGCCCAAATCTCATCGAAATACAAGGGCCTTACGCCCCGACAGGGCAGGGCCGCGGAATACCTTTTTCATAACCTCAACGAGGCGATTCTCCTGAGCTCTCGCCAAGTTGCCACCAATGCCGGTGTCTCTGAAGCGACGGTGATACGCTTTGTGACGGCTTTGGGCTACGCCGGCTTTGCGGAATTCAAACGGTCTGTGGGTAGGAAAATCCTGGAGGACTCTTCGACGACCAGGAGACTGGTCGAGTCCGAGAAGGTGTTAAGGGGTCGAAACTCCGTCTTCACCGATATTCTAAAGGGTGACATAGAAAACATCTCGGCCCTCGGTTCCCGGATTTCCGAAGAAGTCTTCAAGAAGGCGGTCGACAGGCTTTGCACCGCCGGCAGCCTCTACATCCTTGGACTGCGATCCAGCCACGCCCTGGCCTTTTATCTTGCCTTTGACTTAAGGTTCTTTTTGAGCTCGGTGAAGCTTGTTGAACTAGGCATCGGGGATATCCCGGAACAACTCCGGGATATCGGCCCGAAAGATGTTCTGGTGGTGATCAGCTTCAAACGCTACACGCGAGAGACCGTGAGGATTGCTGAAAAGGTGAAGGAAAAGGGGGCCTTCATTGTGGCCATCACAAACAGCGAGCTTTCACCCATCGCCCAGTTAAGCGATATCAGGTTGATTGCAGAGACCAAGATCCCGTCCTATTTTGAATCCTACACAGCGGCCATGAGTCTGCTGAACGCGCTCATAACAGCCATTGCCATTCGGGAGAAGGAGAGGGCCGTACCGGTCCTGAAGCATCTGGAAAAGGAGTTCGAGGCTTACCAGACCTTTGCCAAGTAGGGCCGATCCGAAGAACCTTGACGGCGCTTGCTTTCACTCGCCTTCGCCAGGATGCCCCGCGCGCCCGTCCTCCGTAGCAGTGCTACTGCGGAGGGTGGAGAAGCGCGGGGAGCTTCGCTTGGGTCCGGGCTCCGTCTCGGCTTCTTGATGATCCTGTCGAAGGACACGGGAACCAATGTGACTAAAGCGAACGCATTCAATTCCTTGTTGATCACACCCCCTCACCCCACCCTCTCCCCCGCCGGGGGAGAGGGGAAGGGTGAGGGGGCGCCAGACGAATGTAAAAGGAATAACCGCGTTTGTATTAACTGCCTGCCATATAAGAGAGAAAGGAGGGATGAGGAAAAGCATGCTGGGAATAGAATTAAGGTTCTTCAAAACCAACAAGACCGAAAGGAGAGCAAGATGAAAAGGTTTCTATTTTACAGTTTGATTGTAATCGCGGCAGCGGCGCTCGTCGCAGCTTTCACGCCTGCGCCTTCGCAGGCGAAGACCACCTTCGTGACCATCGGGACAGGGGGGGTGACCGGTCTCTACTATCCGACGGGCGGCGCCATCAGCAAGATCGTGAACAAAAAGAAAGATCAGTACGGCCTCAGGGTGACGGTGGAGTCTACCGGGGGCTCGGTCTTTAATGTGAATGCCATCATTGCAGGGGATCTCGAATTCGGCCTGGTGCAGTCAGACAGACAGTACCAGGCGTGGCACGGCATTGCCGACTGGAAGGACAAGGGGCCCCAGAAGGACCTCCGGGCGATAGCCAGTTTCCATCCGGAGAGTGTTTGCCTTGTGGCCGGCGTTGACACAGGCATCAAGACCTTCATGGACATCAAGGGCAAGCATGTGAACATCGGAAACCCCGGCTCCGGCCAGAGGGGGAATTCCATGGACGCGATGGAGGCCTGCGGGATTGATCCGGAAAAGGACTTGCGGGCTGAAGGGCTCAAGGCGGATGAATCGGCGAAAA
>JAZDGZ010000481.1:0-9788 GCA_043806375.1 Pseudomonadota bacterium
TTCCCGGGCCATGACTTATCCTCCTTTTAGATTGATCGTTATCTGGCAGGCTGCTGAAAAATGCCCGCTGAGCAGGCTCCTGAAAAATGTCCAGATGCAAGGCACCCAAAATTCCGAGGAATGAGGGTAACGCCGCTTGAGCCGTGCGAAATCCCGGCGCGACGGGGAGATGGGCGTTTTTCAGGAGCCTGCTAGTGCTCATTCGAGCCCGAAGGCCCTATGCGTGTAATTATTGACCACCGCTTCCGGTTGGGGCAAATCCTCCAGGCTCTCCACTCCAAATTCGGAGCGATTCCGTCCCCAGCCTGGTTTCACATAATGAAATGATATTTCAACAATAAAATTCGTACTACCCTGCTCCCAGCGTGTCAAGTCAAATCCTTGCCCAGCCGATCCAAAGTCTTCAAGTCACATTTCAGCTTTTTAAAATGAAGCAATGATTGGATTGGCCATGGGGATCTGAATACTTATAAATGATACCGCCGAGTTTCGCAACCAATGACTATCTTCACCGTATGATTTTTTGGTTGACATCTTCACTCGGGATCGATAAATTTTAATAATTAAAATCATGTTTCACCATATGAAATTTCGTCGGCCGGGCGAAAAGCCCCTCCGGGCGGCCCCTGGAAAAGAACCCGCAAAAGCCCAATGCTCCCGAATCCACCGGCCATTACAACGCCGGGCCGATGCGACCTCGTTAAGACGGATACATTACTGTCTCTTGGCAACTCCCTAAAACGCAGTCTGGACAATCGCCTCGGAAAATTCAGAGAAAGATAACGGAGGAAATATACCGATGAGAGAAATCCTGAAATCCATATCCGTCGGCCAAATCCTGGAAAGATCAGCCCATCTGGCCCCTCACAAGACCGCCGTCGTGGAAGGAGAAGTGAGGAAGACTTACCAGGAGATGGACGATCTTTCAAAGGCTCTTTCGGCAAGCCTGTCCGGCCTCGGCTTCAAAAAGGGCGATCGCGTAGCCATATACATGAAAAATTCCATTGAGCTGATTCTTTCTTTTTACGCCCTCCAGAGACTGGGGGTTATCGTAGTCTGGGTGAATCCCATTTATCGCAGGGCGGAGACGGAGTATATCCTCGGCAACGCCGGGGTCAAAGGCGTTATCATATTCAGAGAATGGGAGGGGTACGATTACCTCGAGGCCATCCTGGAAATCAAGAAGAACCTGCCGCACCTCGAGGCGATCATTCTTGCAGGCGACGGAGAAGGGCAAGGGGTACTCCGGTTTTCCGATTTATTGACAGACGGCAGCGATAGGACCTTATCCCCGCCGGCCATTGACAACATGCACGACCTGTCCATGTTGATCTACACGTCGGGCACCACGGGAAAACCCAAGGGCGCCATGATCACCCATTATGCCGCTTGCAGGGGAGGTTTTGAGTACTCTCTGCCCGTGAACGCGACTTCAGATGACACCTTTATCGCCGTTCTGCCCATGGCCCACTCCTTTGGCTGCGGCGCTCTCCTGATACAGCCTCTAGTGCTCCAATCGACCCTCGTGATCATGGACAAGTTTGAGCCTGAAAGGGCCTTTCAACTCATAGAAAAAGAGAAGGTCACCCTGCAGCCCGCCTCTCCGACCCACTATATCCTCGAGCTGAATCATCCACGGAGAAAGGATTATGACCTTTCCTCGCTCAGGGCGGGTATCATCGCCGGACAGATCGCGCCCGAAGGATTGATCACGCGGGCGGGTAAGGAGATGGGGATCTATCTGACCTCTTTTTGGGGCGCCTCGGAGGTCGGCCCCGGTCTTGGAATCGCCTGTCCATGTCCTTCTTCCCTCGAGACCAGAGAGAAGTATATTGGAAAGCCGATCCCCGATACGGCCGTCCGCATCGTTGATCCCCTTACCCATGAAGAGGTCGCCGATGGGCAGATCGGGGAACTGACGCTTTCCGGCTGGCACATGATGAAGGGGTATTGGCAAAACGCCGAGGGGACAGAGAAGCAGATCATCGATGGATGGCTTTACATGGGAGATCTCGTGTCAAGAGAAGAAGACGGGTTCCTTAGAATTTACGGCCGGACAAAGGACTTGATCAATCGCGGCGGCTACAAGATCTATCCCCGTGAACTGGAATCCCTGCTCATGGATCACCCGAAGGTCGCAGAGGCCTGTGTCGTCGCAACCCCGAATCCGGTTTTAGGGGAAAGCCTCTGCGTCTGCCTGATCCCCAGAGGCGGGCAGAGCGTAACCCTGAGCGAAGTCCGCCAATTTCTGGAAGGCAAAATCGCCCCTCACAAACTGCCCGATGAGCTGTGTATCATGCAGGAGTTCCCTAGGCTCGGAGGAGGGATGAAGTTCAATAAATTCGGAAAAGGCGGGTTGACCGAATTGGCTCAAATGGACGAGGGCCGCCAGAGGCATCGCTCCCAAGGAAAAGGGGCTGGGGCAAAATCCTAACCGGAGACTCCTGATCTTGGCAAAAGTTTGACCTCTATTTCATTATGAAACAAAAGAAGAAAAAACCAACCGAATACAAGGTCCAGGCCCTCAATAGGGCGTTGGATATCCTTGACTCCTTCACCTTCCAGGAGAGAGAAATGAATCTCTCCCAAATCGTCCAGAAAACCGAACTCAACAAAACGACAGCCAAACGTCTGATGTCGAACCTTACCCTTCGCGGCTATCTTCAACAGGACCCTACTTCCAAGCACTACCAGTTGGGACTGCGGGTCTTTGAATTGGGCGGCATCGTCTTTTCATCCTTCTCATTACGGAATGCAGCCATCCATCCCATGACGCGTCTTCAAAATGAAACCGGGGCGACCGTGCTCCTTGGAATCAAGATGGAAGATCAACTCGTTTACATAGACAAGCGAGAGGGCCGGGGAATGCTCCGCATCTCCTCGGACATTGGATGGCGCAGACCGCTTCACTACGGCATGCTGGGCATGGTGCTCATGGCATACCTCGACTCAAAAAAGATAAGTGAGATCCTTAAGAAAAGCCCATTGAAGGCCTATACCTCCCACTCCATTACGGATAAAGATGCTTTTGGCGCCAGACTGGAGGAAATCCGCAAGCAACGCTACGTCTTTGAAAAAGAGGAGGTGGTAGAAGGCGCCTTTGGTATCGCGGCTCCCATCAGGGATTACTCCCGTGAGGTCATTGCCGCCCTGGGCATGTCCTTGCCGGTGAGCCAAAGCCATCCGGAAGGTGCCCTCGACCAATACGCGGCGTTGGTCATGAAGGCCGGAGATGAAATCTCATCGCAAATGGGCTATATGAAGATTTAGCAGGCTGTTAAAAAAGAGATCACTGAGGACCCCCTCAGAAAACGGACATCCAGGCAAACAACTTGAAAGCCATGGTTTTTCTCAAAGAAAGGATTCGAAAATATGGCCCTCTCCCTTTCCTTCGCTTGCCCACCTTATGACAGGATACTGCCCCTCGTATGGGGCAAGGTTACGCCCGAGGGCATCAATCTGACCTATCTGCCCCTTGAAGTGGAGGAGGTCTTTTGGCGGCAGCTCAGGCATCAGGAGTTTGACATATCGGAATCCTCCCTATCTACCTATGTGATGTTGCGATCCCGTGGGGATGAGCGTTTTATTGCCATTCCCGTCTTCACCTCAAGGTGTTTCAGGCATTCCTTTGTCTTCATCAATACCCATAAGGGCATCCGCTCGCCCCAGGACCTCAAGGGAAAAATCATCGGCCTGCCGGAATACCAGATCACGGCGGTCGTCTGGCTGAGAGGCATTTTCAAGGATGAATATGGTGTTTCGCCGGAGGATATCCTATGGCGGAGTGGAGGGCAGGAGACGCCCGGAAGAAAAGAAAAAATCAAATTGAATCTCCCCCCGCTGATCGATCTGAAGCCTATTCCGCCCGACAAGACCCTGTCTCAAATGCTGGACAGCGGCGAGCTCGACGCCCTGATCAGCGCACGAGCGCCCTCCACGTTCCTCAAGGGTTCCCCGAATATCGCAAGACTCTTTTCAAATTCCCGTGAAGTTGAAGAGCAGTATTATGCGAAAACAGGCATCTTCCCGATTATGCACACGATAATCATAAGCCGAAAAATCTACGAAAAGAACCCTTGGGTTGCGAAAAGTCTTTATAAGGCGTTTTCTTCGGCCAAAGATATCGCTATCCGCAGTTATGATGAAATGGCAGCCTTACACGTCACCCTTCCTTGGATACACGATGAGGTGAGCCGAACCAGAAAGCGGATGGGGGATGACTGGTGGCCCTACGGCGCGACCAAGAATAGAAAAACCTTAGAGACCTTTTTACGTTATCACCATGAGCAGGGCCTCTCAGCAAGGCTTATGACCATTGAAGAGCTGTTTGCCCCTGAGACCCTGGACGATGAATTCAAGATTTAGCAGGCTGATAGTGAACAGATGAAGCGATTGGAGGGCGCGCTCTCTTGAAAAACTTCTCCACCGACGTCTTGGTTGTGGGCGGGGGTTTGGCCGGCTGTTGGGCCGCTCACAGGGCATCCGAGACAGGGGCAAAAGTCCTTTTGGCGGATAAAGGCTGGATTGGAGCCTCGGGATGCAGCACCTTCGCCGGAGGGGACATCCTCTGGTGGACTCCACAAGACAACCTCACCGAGTGGCTCAACAACTACGCCAGATGGGGTGGGTATCTCTTTGATCCTGAATGGTTTGTGATCCTATGCCATGATATCCATGAGAGGATCCTGGAAATGGAACGTTGGGGCGCTCCTTTTGAGAAGGACCGTGGAGGCAACCTTTTACGCAAGCCTGGAAGAGGTCACCATGCAGCCGTCGTTTTTCCCGGGGTGGAACTGATGAAGTTCATGCGCAAGAAGGCCGCCGAGGCCGGCGCGCAACTCCTGGACAGGATCATGATTACGGACCTGGTCGTTGATGACGGAAAGCTTGCCGGGGCCGTGGGTTTTCATATACGGGACGGTGAATTCTGCCTCATAAGGGCCAAAGCGGTCGTCTTGGCGGCCGGCGGGTGCAGTTGGAAAGGCAATTATTTCGGCCAGGACATGGTCTGCGGGGAGGCTTATGCTTTAGCCTATCAGCATGGCGCAGAGCTGATGAACATGGAGTATTCGAACAACTACAACTCCACCTACCGTTATTTTGATATTTACGGGATGAGCCGATTTCAACGTCTCGGGGGAAAATTCACGAACGCTCTCGGCGAGCGGTTCATGACCAAGGTTGATGCGGAGATGGCCGACGGCGCTCACCTTCACACGTTGGCCCTGGCTATGGCCAAAGAGGTCCAAGAAGGACGCGGGCCCGTGCTCTTTGATCTCAAAGACATGGCGGAAGATGATCGCAGGCTTTCGCGAAAGCTCCTGCCGATGCTCTTTGACATGTTCGAGGACGCGGGCATCGACATTTTCAACGAACAACTCGAGTGGCTGCCCGGCTTTCAGGGATCTGTCGCCACGGGATCCGGGATCCGTCCCATCGATCACTCTTGCGCCTCAACCCTCGAAGGTCTTTACGCAGCAGGAGATGCTGCGGCAGAGGGGCTCGTGATAGGCGGCATCGCAGGGCCGGGAGCCATAAACCTGAGCTGGGCGATCATAACGGGCTATCGCGCGGGAGAGGGGGCAGCCCGGTTTGCCAAAACAAAAAGTCTTCGAGAACCGGCCGAAAGCCTCATCCGGGATCTCAGGGAGAGCACCTTCCGGTTTCTCAAATGGGAAGGAGACGGGACAACGCCGCAAGATGCCTACGACCTGCTGCAGGAAACGGTCATCGGATGGGACAAGAGCATCGTTCGCCACGAGAGTCGTCTAACGGCCGGCCTCGATAAATTGGAGAGGCTGAAGCTTGAGGTCATGCCCGCGTTGAAAGCCACGGATCCTCATCAATTGATGCGTGCCCACGAGGTCGCCGCGACACTGGTGACCACCGAAATGGTTTTGAGGAGCGCTCTTTTCCGAACGGAGAGCCGCGCCGCCCATTTTCGGGAGGATTACCCTGAACCTGACCATACCCATTGGCTGAAATGGATCCTCCTTAACAAAGACGAAAAAGGAATGCGCCTATCGACCATGGATATCCCGAAAGATCATTATGAGAAGTACTGCGTTCAATTACCCATTTCCAATCAAACACAATGAGCCCTGCTGTTTTGCCTCCCATCGTGGGAGTCTGTTTTATGTTGGTGCAATTAACGAGTTGATGGCTCTGCAGGAAGCCATCAGAGGTTCACTTCACAAAGAAACCAGAAATCGAAAGGAGGGAAACCATGAAAAAACGTCTCGAAAAAAAAGGGAGTCTTTGTTGTTCAGCGGTTCTGGCCCTTGGAATCTTGATGCTTGCCGGCCTCTTTCTCGTGCCCGGCCAGGGACTTGCCGCAGGGAAAGCCTATAAGATTACGATCGTGGGAGGATCTGCCGGAGGGGTCTGGTCGGTGATGACCGAAGGGGTGGCGGAAAGCATTCGTCGCGCCCTGCCCGATGCGCGAATCACGACAGAGCCCGGCAAAGACGGCCCCAATCAAATCATGGTGGCCAAGAACGAGATCGAAATTGCGGTGACGAATGAGGGGACCAGTTACGCCGCTGTAAACGGTCTTGATCCTTACAAGTCCAAACTTCCAAATATCAGGACTCTTATCGTCCTGAACCCGACGTCCCCTTTTCAGTTCTTCATCGACGAAAAGACCGGGATCAAAAGCTTCCAAGAGATTAAGGACAGGAAATTCCCTTTGAAGGTCGGCCTGAACCGCAAGGGGACCCTCATGGAACTGGCCGGCAAAGTCGTCATGGAAGCCTACGGCATTACCTATAAAGATATCGAAAAGTGGGGAGGGAAACTGCAATTCGTTGCGTCGGCTCAAGCGGTCGACCTCTGGGACGCAGGGCAGCTGGACGGGACATCTGAGGTCATGCAGTTCCCTGCAAGCAGGTATATAGAGCACGGCTTGAAGCACAAACTTCGGATGCTTCCCGTGACGGAGGACAAGATTCCCGGAATCTGTAAGGCTCTCGGCATGACCCCGTTCACCATACCGGCAAACGCCTACTCTTACCAGAAAGAGGCTTATCGCACGGTTAATACAAAACTCACCCTTATCACGAGCGCAGAGCAGCCTGAAGAAATGATCTATGAGTTGGTCAAGGCCTTGTACGCTAATCTGGACTACCTTCACAAGGTTCATGCCAATCTGAGGGACTTGACTCCCCAGATTATGGCCGGCGATGTGTTGATCGACCTGCATCCCGGAGCCAAAAAATTCTTCCGTGAAATCGGCGTCATCAAGTAAAGCAAAGGGGATGCCCCGAAAATGCCTGTCGTCGATATCAACCGTGAACTCTGCAGTGCCTGCAACCTGTGTGTCGACATCTGCCCCATGGATGTCTTGAGGCCTGCAGAAGGGGGCGCCCCCGTGATTACCTATGGGGAAGACTGCCAATCCTGCTATCTTTGCGGGCGTTACTGTCCGGAGGGCGCGATCGTCCTGACCCCGTATCGAGCAAGGCCGTCGCGGCTCCCCTTTTAGCCGCAGTGAATCATGTGGCGCCATCACGTTTTACCAGGTCTGCCGCAACGCCCCCGCCCGTCGGGCGGGGGCTGACAGGCCGCCTGACTTAAGGAGTGAACAAGACATTGTTTGCTAGAATCGGCTCGTTCTTGAAAGAGGGAAGACGACGCAAACTATCGCCCTTCTGGAATGGCGTCGTGTTTTGCATGGTGCTGGGATTGGCAGGGCTTGAGCTTTACGGCGCGCCTTTCGGGATGATCGATGCCTATCTGCTTCGAGCCATGTTCGTGGGCTTTGTACTCGCCCTCACCTTCATATGCTATACCCCCACATCCGCAGTTGAGTCCAGGAAACCGTATTTTTTCGATCTCATACTGTCGATCCTGGGCTTTGCCGCCGCGGTCTATATCTTTATGAACGGGCAAAGGATCATTACCCGGTGGACCGGCGTCGACCCTATGGGTCCCGGTGATATTTTTTTTACGGTGGTCATTGTCCTGCTGGTCATTGAAGCCACCCGAAGGACGGTCGGGCCCGTCTTAGTCTTCATCATTCTCCTGTTCGTCGCCTATAACTTTGCGGGCAAATACCTGCCCGGCGCCTTCGGACATCGAGGCATGACGATCGTCGGGTTCCTGGACCGCATGGTGTACTCCTTCGACGGTATCTTTACCACACCCATCGGGGTTACTTGCACCTATGTCTATATGTTCATCCTTTTCGGCCAGGTCTTTAACGAGGCGGGAGGCGGCAACTTCTTCTTTCGGCTGGCTTCCTCTATCGCCGGCCGGATGAGAGGCGGACCGGCAAAAATAGCTGTCATTGCCAGCGCCCTTTACGGCACCATGAGCGGGAGTCCTACCTCTGATGTCGTCACTACGGGCAGTATCACCATCCCCCTGATGAAGCGCCTAGGATACAGCCGTGTTTTCGCGGGCGCGGTGGAAGCCGCCGCTTCTTCCGGGGCCTCCATCCTGCCCCCCATTATGGGTACGGCGGCCTTTCTCATGGTGGACATTGCCGGCATACCTTACATTGAGATCATCGTAGCCGCAGCGGTTCCGGCGGTCATTTATTACATTGGGATTATGCTCCAGGTTCACTACCGGTCCATCATCAAGGACTTACGCCCCATTGCAGAAGAAGAACAAAGGGAAAAACCTTGGACTGTGCTGAAAGAAAATTTCCACTACCTGATTCCGATCGTGGTCCTCATCTGGCTCATTGAAAGAAGATTGAATCCCACCGTTGTCGGCTTGGCCGCGACCTGCACGACCATTGTCATAAGCTGGTTCAAGCCGGGCTACCGCATGGGTCCCCAAAAGATTGCGACAGCCTTCTATAAAACAGGCACCGGGATTTTGACTGTTGCGAACGCCTCGGCGGCTGCAGGCATGGTCATTGGAGGCATTATGCTTACCGGGCTGGGAGGCAAGTTTACAAGCATGGTCTTTCAAGCGACCGGCGGCGTCAATTTCTTCTGCCTCCTGATGGTCGCGGTGGTATGCATCATCTTGGGCATGGGCATGCCCATCCCGGCGGCCTACGTTCTGACGGCTACGCTGGCTGTCCCTGCCCTTCTAGAGTTGGACTTTCCTTTGTTGGCCTCTCATTTGTTTATCGTCTACTTCTCCATGGTCTCCGCGGTCACACCTCCGGTGGCCGTAGCCGCTTACGCCGCTGCGGGCATTGCAGGAGGCAACCCCAACAGCACGGGTTTTCAGGCGACACGCTTGGCTATTGCGGCTTATCTCGTTCCCATCATTTTCATGTATCGACCGGGATTACTCATGGCTGCATCTCTTCCAAAAATCATCTGGAGCACCTTGATGACCACCTTGGCGGTGATAGCGCTCGCCAGCGGACTGGAAGGTCACTTTTTCACTCGATTGAATTCCTTGATTCTCAGGTTTTTGTTCATCGGTGTCAGCATCATGCTGGTCTGGCCGCACATATTGAGCGACCTTTTGGGGGTGGTCGGACTTGCCGCTATTTTTGGATGGCAGGTGTGGGCGAAAAATCGTAAAGACCTGGCCGGAGCGCCGGCCAAGAGCTAATGCAAACGCAATAAATGGGATGTTATTGCGAGAGGCGGTTCAAAATGGTGACCCTAAGGAAATCCCCCCTTGCCCCCTTTGTCAAACTGTCCATGTCCCATAAGTTTTTGCTGGACACAGACGCAATGCAAGTATTGGATGTTAGAAAACTTTTTTGAACCGCAGAATATTGAACAAGGAATATCGAATGCAGAAGTGAACACTTCATCATTCTGCGGTTCCTTGTTCGACATTCGATATTCAGTATTTGTGGGTGGTTGGAATCA
>JAZDGZ010000482.1:0-4564 GCA_043806375.1 Pseudomonadota bacterium
GTCGGATTCCTCGATCACACGAAGGGCGGCACGGGCGTTATCCGCCGTGACAATTTCATAGCCCTCTGGAGCCAGGAGTGCCTCGAGAACGACCAAGTAGTTCTTTTCGTCGTCAACAATCAGGATCGTATCCATTATCAGGCATGAACCCCCTCTTCTCTTTGAACGGATGCCTCCCTCAACCCTTTCGCGGCAACCTGATCTTGACCTCTGTGCCTCGGCCTTCCTTGCTTTCCAGGGTGATGGTCCCCCTATGCCCTTCTATGATTTTTCCCACGATGGAAAGACCAAGCCCTGTTCCCTTTTCCCGGGTAGTGAAAAAGGGGTTAAATATCTTTTTTAGATTCTCACGGCTGATCCCGCAGCCCGTATCTCCAATACGGATCAGGTAATCATCCTTTTGCTCTTCGACGGTGATATGAATCACTCCACCGTCATCGACGGACTGGATGGCATTGATGAAAATATTCAGGAAGGCCCTGTATAGAAGGTCCTGATCCGCCAGCAATTTGAGGGCCCTGCCATCCAGGTTGCTGTGAATCTTGATCCCCCTTTTTTCCAACTCAGGGTGGAGGAAATAAAGGTTTTTTTCTATGATTTCGGTAAGGTCACACTTATTGAGGATTGGCACCTGGGGTCGGGCGAAATCAAGAAATTCGGTGACAATGCCGTTGAGGCGACCGGACTCCTCATAGATTACACCAGAGAGCTTCTTCTGTGTTTCGCCGGCATCGGGCATTGCGCTAAGGAGTTCGGCCGTACTTCGAATAATGCCCAAGGGGTTCTTGATCTCGTGGGAAACCCCTGCGACCATCTCTCCCAAGGCGGCCAGCCTTTCCGCCTGGTGCAGTTGCTCTTCAAGCTCTCGTTGTTCTTTAGCCCTTTTTTCGATAATCCTCTCTGCCTTGTGGACAATAAGGAGCAGCGCAAAGAAGATAAGTCCCACAAACAGAATCGAGAGGCCGAATACGAGAAACTGGAACCTGACGATGGACTGGTATTCCTGTGTCACGTCTTGGATCAGCTCAAAGACGCCGGCAACGTACCCTTCCTCGGTTTCGGGATGTACTCCCTTGAAGGGGACAAAGGTCCTGATCTTTTTTTGCCCTCCCAGGGTTTCTATGCCGAGTCCCCAGAGTTCGTATCGACTCGATGTGAGGGATGAAAAATTCTCTCCCCGTACCGCCTTTTTGTATCCCTGCGTCTGCTGGACCTTTTGACCGATGAGGGTCGGGTCCGTGCTGTAGGCGATAACGCCTTGATTGATGGCGTGTATGTTTACCAGGTCGACGTTAAAGCCGTGGATGGTGTTCCTCACAACCCGATCCATCAATTCATATTGTTCTTTTTCTCTGAGCTTGACGGCGCCGTAACGGTTGGTCACGGGAAGCACAAAATTTCTGAAGACCTGGTGGTTCAGATTCTCGCCAACGAGAAGGGCGGAGTTTTCAAAGCTTGCCAGAAGGGTCTCTTTGGCCTTCTGGGAGAGAAGCATGGAGAAGGGAAAACTGAAGAACACCAGGACAACGAAGCTTGCCCAGGCGAAATACTTCAGCAGCCGAAACTGCTTCCCTTCCTGCTGTACACTTGGATAATCTTGTATCATGTCATACAATAGAACAGGTTCTTTTCATGACTTCCGCCACCCCATCATCCCTAATCAAGATTTGGGCAACAGCCTATCAACCTCATAATATACCACCTGTCCTTGTGGGGCAAACACTAAGTTTACAGGCGTTGCCCGAATCATGTCTTGTATCCAAGCCAGGCCGGGTCGCCGCCGGCGCGAGTCTCGCAGCTATTATGATCGCGATCCGGGCAAGTGCACCTTAGAATTTGACTTGAAACGGGGTTAGATGTAAACAGGGTGTTGCTCAAATATGCTTCTATCTAGAAATGGACATGGGCGGGTTCCCCTGGGTAGTCCCCCAGTCTGGCAAGTCTTCGTGGAAGGCGCAATACTCGCTCAGATTCTCAGAAGACGCCCCGATAAGGCAGGCAGAGTCGCCTGCCCTACCATTTTGTATAAGGAGAAGCCTTAAGCGTCAATTGTAGGGGCGGACACCGTGCCGCCCTCACAGTCTTAAGAGAAGACCACCCCGGGGGCGGGCCCTCCGCTATATTCTGATCAACATTTGGGCATCAGCCGGCAAATGTAAGAGACCGAGGTGAACCTGGGTTTTTCAGCCATGAAGCTCGACCATTTCGAACATATTCCGCACATGCTGTACGCCGACGGGAAGGGCCGCGTCTATGACCATCCTTATTTCCGGATGGTCGGGTTTTCAAAAGATAGGCCGGTCTCCCTGAAGAAGACAGACCTGATCAAGGTGCCTCAATTCAGTAAGCTTTTCTTCATCCCGGACTGCCCCCCCCTCGGCCTCGACCCTGCGACAGGGGAATCCAGGGTTGTCTCAGAGGTTGAGGAGGGAGGGATACGGACCCAATGCCACGGGGTGGCCGCCTTCTTGGAAGCGGGGCTCGTCCGCACCCATCTTCCTGCCGTGGACTATGGATCAAAATCATATACCCTTCCCATGTGGGCCTATACGGCCGTCGGGTTCAAGGGCGGGGCATACTGGGCTGCCGGTTTTCGGGTAGAATACAACAGCAAGTGGGACCCCCGCAATTACGACGACAGGAAATTGGTCCCGGCTATCAGAAGGTACCGGAAGAGAGACCAAGGCGGCCCCCTCATCGCGCACCTGATCAATTGTGCGACCGTAAACCACTGTTTTGCTGCGAAGAACCTTTTTCTGGGGCGGTGGGAGGCCCCTGTGCCTGTCAGCCGGGGATGCAACGCGGACTGTCTGGGGTGCCTTTCCCTGCAGGAGGATCCAGCGTGCGAGGCCTCCCACCAGAGGATATCCTTCAAACCCAGCAAGGAGGAACTTGTCTCCCTCGCCGTGAGGCATCTGAATCGCGCGCCCGAGGCGATCATCAGTTTCGGGCAGGGATGTGAAGGGGAACCCCTGACGGAGTATGCACTGATCGCCGAGAGTATCCGGGAGATCAGGGAGCAGACCGGCAAGGGGACGATCAATCTCAATACGAACGGGAGCTGGCCCGAGAGAATTCGTCTTCTGGCCGAGAGCGGGCTGGATTCCATCAGAATCAGCATGAACAGCGCTCGGCCGGGATTTTACAGGGCCTATTATAGACCGAGGGGCTACGACTTTGACGACGTCCTTGCTTCCATTTCTCTTTCAAGGGATCTCGGACTTTACACGATGGTGAACTACCTCGTTTTCCCGGGCATTTCAGACCAAGAGGAAGAGATAGAGGCCCTGATGGGACTGATACGAAAGACGGATCTTCATTTTCTTCATTTGAAGAACCTTTGCATTGATCCGCAACTCTATCTGGAGAGAATGCCGAAGGCCGATTCACCGGCGGTGGGAATGAAGGTGATGGTTCAGAGGCTGGAACGGGAATTCCCGGATCTCGAACTGGGATACTTCAACCAGCCCGTGAGGTGAGGGGAAAGGTGCAAGGCACAAGGCGCGTGGCGCAAGGAGACTCCTTGGGGTTGAATTTCCGTGAGCCTTGTACCCTGAGCCTTGAGCCGTCATCACGCCTCAGTCGTCGCTCCTCGGCGCCCCCGCGAGCGGGATTTGGCCGCGCTTCGCTTGGACTCTCCACGCCTCCGGCGCGGGGACGCGGTGACACCGCTGGAGGTCAAGTATCGCAATATGAAAAAGCTGGAGATCCGGCGCTCGTTCCGTGGGTTCCTTGAGCGTTATCACCCTGAACGCGGCTATGTCGTCAACAAAAGTCTCACCGATGAAGCGTTGGTGGGCGAAACCCGGGTGCGGTGCCTGCCGTATTGGGAGCTGATATTTGAGGATGCGTTTTCTATAGGCTGAAGTCCTTATTATCATTCCAAAAATATTTGTTTTCAAATCCACCGCTTAATTCCTGAACCATTACTGAAATCGGCAAGTTTGGGACGATTCCTGATCACCGGCAAGGCGTCAGATGTCTGCAGGTTGAGCTTGCGAAACCGGGGACCCGCGCTGGAGGCGTGGAGAGTCCAAGCGAAGCGCGGACAAATCCCGCTCGCGGGGGCGCCGAGCAGCGACGACTGAGGCGTGATGACGGCTCAAGGCTCAGGGTACAAGGCTCACGGAAATACAACCCCAAGGAGTCTCCTTGTGCCATGCGCCTTGTGCCTTGCACCTTGCTTTTATCTTTACGCCGCAAGAAGGAGCGCGCGCTTGCCAGCCTCTGGCTGGAAGGCAACGCCGCTTGAGCCGTGCGAAACCCCGGCTTGACGGGGAGATGACGCCTTGATCGTGAATCAGGGTCATTAGATAGCGGGCTTTGTTGCTCAGACTCTCGTTGAGGAGTGTGCTGGGGAAGCCCACGGATGGTCTTCTCTGAAGGCCCTTCTTATAACGGTGAACTGGACACGGAGAAGTCCAGCCCAGGGGAGAAACCCGAAATGCCCGGGGAATGCCTTGAGGCTCGTCCTCCACTCAAAAACCCTTGCAATTGCCATCCGGATGGTTATATTACTCCGTTCGGAAAAATCGGAAATAGCGCGAGAGATCGGAGTTCCCCA
>JAZDGZ010000483.1:0-2953 GCA_043806375.1 Pseudomonadota bacterium
GTCGTAACCGGAAATGACCACGATTTTGGCCTTTGGGTCGTAATCCACGATCTGTTCGGCGACGGACATGCCGTCCATCTCAGGCATGTTCCTGTCGAGGAGCATGATGTCGGGTTGCCAGGTCTTGTATTCAGAGATGGCCGCCTTTCCGCTGGTGACATAGGCAACACGGTAGCCGTATGCGTTGAGAAGCTCTTTCATGACCCTGCAGATATCGATTTCATCATCCACGATCAGGATCTTCTGGCCGGCTCCGCGCACCATCTCCATGCAGGTGTCCTTTGCGGTTTGTTTAGGGGCGGGGGCAAAGGGGAAGGTAAGCATGAAGGAGGTCCCTTTGCCCAACTCGGAGTGGGCCTGGATGTTGCCCTTGTGCTCTTTCACGATGCCGTAGGTGGTGGACAGTCCCAATCCCGTCCCCTTGTCGGGCTCTTTGGTGGTAAAGAAGGGGTCGAAGCATTTATCCCGGGTTTTCAGGTCCATGCCCTCTCCGGTATCAGAGAGGGTCACGAGGACCTGGTTCCCCTCTTGTCTGGCTTCGATGTGTAATTGCCCTCCTCTGGGCATGGCATCCCTCGCATTGGTGCAGAGGTTCATGAAGACCTGGCTCAGCCCTGCATCGTCTCCCATGACCGGAAGGGCTTCCGGGACATCGAGGTGGATCTCGATCATCTTGTCAAAGGACCTGCTGATGAGCTGATAGGTCTCTTGAAGGACCTCTGAGAGGTTGACGGGCCTGGGTTTCCTTTTAGACTCCCTGCGACAGAACTGCATGAGCCCCTCCACCAGTTGGACGCCCCGCTCTATATAGGTATCGATTCCCTCTGCGATTTCCTCCAGGGCGGGATAATCCTTGAACTTCATCTGAATAAGCTGGCTCTTCATGGAGATGACCGCAAGGATGTTCCTGAAATTATGGGCCACCCCACCGGCTATGGTGCCTATGGCCTCCATCTTCTGTGCCTGCAGGAGCTGGGCCTCCAGTTTTTTTTGGGGTGTGATGTCTCTGACAAAATTGAGGGTCGCCCCTTCCCCTTCCCAGTTAATGGGCACGGCATTGACTTGTGCCCATATCTCTTCGCCGCCCTTGTTGATGACTCTCAAGGAATAGGTGCCGGGAGTTCTTTCCCCCCGGGGCTCCTTTTTCTGCCTTTCCAGAAACAGGGCCCAGTCCTCAGGGTGAATCAGGTCCCTGTATCGGATATGGGCCAGTTCATCGGCAGAGTAGCCGAGGACCTCTATGGTTTTGGGGTTGGGGAACTTTATCTTCCCATCCTGCGCAATAAAGATGCCGTCGTTGGCATGGTCCACCAGGAACCGATACCTTTCCTCGGATTTGCGCAAGGCCTCCTCGGCCAGCTTGCGCTCCGTGATGTCGTAGACCACCACCGTGGCCCCGGTTGGGATCCCGTTTTCATAGACGTATCTCGTGTTCAAGATGACCCAAAACTCCCTGCCCCCCTTGGCCCTGATTGAAAACTCGACCGTCTCGGGGACCTTTTCACCGGAGAATGCCTTGCTCATCCTCTCAAGAAAAAGCCTTCTGCTATCCTCGGTCAGGATATCCAGGGGACTCAGGGCGAGGAATTCCTCCTTGCTGTATCCCGTGTACTCACACATGACATCGTTTGCCGTGACGAACTTCTGCTCCCTAAAATCCAGCTCGTAAATGCCCGCAGGGGCGTGCTCCATCAACTGCCGGTACTTCTCCTCGCTCTCCCGCAGAGCCTCTTCAGACCGTTTGCGCTCCGTGATATCCCTTGCAAGCCCTCGAAACCCGACCGGATTGCCTGATGCATCCCGCATCAGCGAGGTCGACAGGGCAAGGATACAAAGGCTCCCGTCGCCTCGAATAATTTCGTAATCTGTTGCCTTTTCGGGTATGCCAGTTTGATAGACCCGATTGAACACCTCGTACATCCTCTTGGCGCTTTCCGGGCTCGTGTACTTCTTGTTGTTCATCCCCATCAGTTGTTTCCGGGTGTAGCGTGCGATGCGGCACAGGGCGTCATTGAAAAAGGTGAGATTGCCCGGGAGATCGACCTCGAAGTAACCCTCTTCGATGCTTCCAAGGATGCTTCGGTATTTCTCCTCGCTCCTCCGGAGGGCATCTTGAGCCTCCTTGAGGGCCGTAATATCGACCATGGAAGCGATCCTCATCCGGGTTCCCGGGAGAATGGCAATCTTGAGAAAAACATCCTTTTTCTCGCCCTTCCGGTCGACCAATCGGAATTCATACTCCGTCGGTGGGTTCCCTTCCTGACTCGTTCGTTGTTGGTGATAGCCCATCATCATTTTCCGGTCTTCCTCGGATACAAACTGCGTCCATTTGATCTTGCCTTCCAGTTCTTCCCTGGCGTAGCCGGTGAGTTCTTCGAGCTCCGAATTGACCATGAGGATGGTCATCTCCTCATCGTAGATGCCCATGGCTGTTCCGGTATTTTCAAAGACGCCCCTGTATCTTTCCTGCGATTCTCGAAGCATGTCCATGGCGAGGGTGCGTTCGGAGGCGTCCTCATAAATGACGAACTGGTCTCCGCTGGACAGGGAAACAGAGCGGAAGGTGATGATCTTTTGGGAACCGTCCTTGCACCTCGTAGGAAACGTCGTCGGCCGGATCTCGCCCTTCTTGGCGCCTTTCAGGTCCTGAAACCAGTTCGCGATGACCTCCTTTCTCTTTTTTTCATCAGGGTAGGCCTTTCTGAACCATTCTCTCCCGGTAGTGATATCTTTCAGGGTATAGCCGAAGACCTTGGTAAACTTGGGGTTAATATATTTGTAACGGCCCTCTTTATCGATGATGGTGACGGCTAAGGGGGATGCCTCCACGAGGAGCTGGAACTTTTCGTTTTCCCTGCGTAAGGCCTCCTCGGTCCGCTTGCGGTCACTTATGCTCCACCATACGGCCTGAAGGGCAAAGACGAGGCCCTTTTTTTCCATCGGGACGACATTG
>JAZDGZ010000484.1:0-2061 GCA_043806375.1 Pseudomonadota bacterium
GATCTCGTCTGCTCCGGCAAAACCTGCTTCCACATCTCCGAGACGGTACGTCCGGATGGTGCAGATATTTGTCCCGGGAACAATGTCGTGCCCTGCCCGTCGGTAGTGCTCCAGGTCCGGGTGAATCAGCGGAGCGCCTTCTTTCACCGCCTCCCGTGGATCGAAAATCGCTGGTAATTCATCATACCGTACCCTGATCTTTTCGACGGCTTCCTGGGCTTCAGCTTCAGTCTCTGCCGCCACGGCGGCAACCGGTTCACCGATATATCGGACTCGATCGATGGCTAAAAAGGGCTGATCTTTGACCGCGCCTCCAAAGGTAAAAGGGAAATCCGTTCCTGTGACGACCGCCCTGACTCCAGCGGCCTTCATCGCCCCTGAAACGTCTATCTCCGTGATCCTGGCATGGGGAAGGGAACTCCTCAGCACGGCACCATAAAGCATCCCAGGGAGGTCCACATCAACGCCATAAACAGCGTTCCCCGTCACCTTATCATGTGCATCCACCCGGGAGACCCGTGCCCCCACATAGTGCGTTTTCATTTCAGACATGTCCCTTCTCGCTCCCTGAAACGGCACGGACAGACTCGACGATTTTCTTATAGGAACCGCACCGGCAAAGCACCCCTGACAGTGCCTGCTTGATGTCGTCCTCCCCGGCACTGGGGTTTCTGTCCAGAAGCGCCTTTGCCGAAAGAATCATGGCCGGAGAGCAGAAGCCGCACTGGACCGCTCCGTTCTCTATAAAGCTCTGCTGAAGGGGATGGAGCGTCCCGTCTTTAGCCAAACCCTCGATGGTGGTGACCTGCCGGCCGTTCACATCCGCCACCAGCATCAAACAGGAATTCACGGGATTTCCATCCACCAAAATGGTACAGGCTCCGCAATCACCTGTGCCACATCCTTCCTTCGTGCCTGTGAGGTGCAGAATCCCTCGAAGAAATTCCACGAGGGTTGTCTGCGGTTCCACCTCGACCTGATGGCGTTCATCATTCACGGTGAGAACGATGTCTATCTTCACGTTTCCTTTTCTCCTTGTCCGATATACCGTGACCGGCAAGTGCTCTGCAAGCCCCGCCGTGCCTGTCCCGTCCTAACGGGGTGGGCGGGGAGCTTCACCTCTCGCCTGCACAGGGCGAGGGGGCATCCTTCACCCCCCTTCCCTGTCTCTCCCGCACCTTCTACTTCAACCAACCCCTCTCCTTGTGGAACGCCTTTACCTGCTCCAATCTCTGAGGCAGTTTCTTTTGCATAACGGTGTTGCCATCCACATAATTGATCATCAGTTCCATTTTCTTCAGGTCAGCAAGAAACTCCGGGTCCTTTACAACCTTTTCCAGCGTCCCCTTGAGAACTTGCTTGATCTCATTTGGAGTATTCTTGTGAACGGCCAGACAGTGAGAGATGTCGATATCCTTTTCAACCACATTTTTCTCCATATCGCCTAACCATGCGGTCTTGGGGTCAATCCCTGCTGCGGCAGGCGGTTCGAAGATGAAGAGAATCCTGACCTTTCCGGCAGCCTGGAGCTCTCTTGCACTCCCCAGATCCCAAGCCCCAAGAGGAATCGTCTTTCCCATAACAGCCGTCTTTACTTCAACGTCACTATCAAAAGGAACCGCTATCAGTCCAAGATTAGCATTTTTATTGAGAGTCTCGAGCCTCATGTAAAACGTCGATCGAATACCCGGACATCCGTATTTTTGACCCGGGTTCTTCTTTGCAAAATCTACAAACTCCCGCCATGTTTTCCAGGGTGCGTCTGCAGAAACAACCAGTACATTGTAAATGGTGGCCACCTGGCCAAGGATATACAAATCGTCCAAGGAATAGGGTGGCTTTCCTTCGGTGAAGGTAGGGATAATCATATTCTCAACGGTTCCGACACCGATCGTATATCCATCAGGCCGAGCGCCGACAAGAGCTGAGAATCCAATCGCTCCCCCTCCTCCAGGTTTGTTCACCGTCACCACCGGAACCTTCAGGAATCTCTCGATGGATCGGGACAGGATGCGGTTGAAGAGATCAGGCTGGGTTCCTGGAGGAAAGAGACAGATGTTG
>JAZDGZ010000485.1:0-5079 GCA_043806375.1 Pseudomonadota bacterium
GATCATCACCTTTTTGATATCATCTCGTCTTGGCATAAGAGTCCCCTTTTCACTCCCTTCCGGTACCACGGCAGAGTTTACTTTGTCTTACTTTTGGTGTGATTTTTTAGTGTATATAATTTCAGAAGCAGGTGGGAGGGAATATAGGGGACCGGGTTATAGGTGTCAAGCTCAAAACCCGGAAGGCCTCTTTCTGGAGAGGCCCATATCGAGGAGCGTCTCTTCGGAGGGAATGGAAGACCCCGGCGTCGGCCATCCTGTCCCGTCCGTAGACTGGAGCCCCAGCCTCACAGGCAAACGCGGGAATCGCTTTACTTGGGCGGCCTCTGTGCTGTCCAAAAAACGGCAGTCCCGGTGGGCTGCCCTACGATGTCAGGTTTGATTGATGGGCCGTAGGGGCGGCCTCCGTGCCGCCCATGAGAATGCCCCGGTGGGCCGTCATACCATAGCCCCTGATCAAGATTTAGGCAACAGCCCGTTCACAGCAGGTACTCAGGTTTTACGTTTTGCAGGGCATGGAAAATGTTGCCTTTGATCTTCTTGTTGCTTCGGTAGAACCGGTTCAGCATGTCCTTGATCTCCTCTCTCTTAGAAGCCCCTGCGGTCGGGCACCCCAGGTCTATCTCAGGCCACCCCATGGACTTGGCATACCGTCTTATGAGATCCTTGTCTATCATGTAAAGGGGCCGGATTATGGAAAGCTTTCCGTCGAAAAAGGGTTGAACCGGCAGCATGGTACTGACGGACGCGCCATAAAGAATATTCAGGAAAAAGGTTTCAATCAGGTCATCCTTGTGATGACCGAGGGCGATCTTGTTGCATCCTAATGTCGATGCCGATTCGAAAAGTAATTTTCTCCTCAGGCGAGCGCAGAGAAAGCAGGGGTTTTCCCTGTTTTCAGGGCCGTGAGATCTCGGCCCGATATCGGTCTTGTGAATTCGGCCATCAAAGCCGTGAATGGAAAAAAAGGAGGCTATCTGGGCCGAAGAGTCGGCGCCGAAACCCGGGTCCACATGGACGGCCGTGATTCTGTATGAAATAGGAATCCTCTTGAGGCGCTCCCTCAAAAGCCACAAGAGGGAAAGGCTATCCTCGCCGCCCGAAAGGGCCACTAACACGTGGTCTCCGTCATTGAGCATCTCCCGACTGTGGATCGCCTTTCCCATCAGGCGCTTCATCTCTTTGGCCACATGATTCAAACGAAGCACTCTCCTCGTTCAATGGTCCCTGTCCCCCATGCCTCGGCTCTTTCTCGCGAATGCACGCAGCACCCCGAGCCAGTCCGAAGTCTCTGCGCCTGATGGCGATTGAATGACGAATGTCGAACACGGAATTTCGAATTTAGAAGTCCAATGGACATGACTGTTACCTTCGGCATTCATCATTCCTTATTCGATATTCTGCGGTTCCAATGGCGTCTATAGGCTAAGGCTGGTTTCTTCAGGGCCCTTCAGAGAGGCCTCGATCCAAGACGTTAGTCATTTCGTCGCTCGCCAAACAACCTGGTGCCGATCCGTACCATATTGGCGCCCTCTTCGAGCGCGACCTTGTAGGAGTTCGACATCCCCATGGACAGGTAACGCATTTCCACGCCAGGGATATCCATCCCTTTAAGCCTTTCAAAGAGGGCCCTCGTTCTTTTGAAAGAGGGCCTGGAGTTTTCGGGGTCGCCTGCGAAAGGACCCATCGTCATCAGACCCATGACCCTGATATTCCGGAGTGCCGACATCTCTTTGATTAATGAGATGGCATCTTCGGGCATCACGCCGGACTTCTGATCCTCTTCGCCACTGTTGATCTCAATCAAGACCGGCATCACCTTTCCTATTTTCTCGCAGCCCTTGTCGATCTCTCTAGCCAGTTTCATGGAATCCACGGTTTCGATCATATCGAAAATCTTGACGGCTTTCTTGGCCTTGTTGCTCTGAAGATGCCCTATCATGTGAAACTTTGCCCGGTTGCCGATGACCTGAAAAACTCTTTCAGCCTCCTGCACATAATTTTCGCCGACGATACCGAGGCCGGCCTCTATGGCCTCCTGAATCTCCTCCGGGGTTCGGGTCTTGGCTGCCCCGACGAGTTGAACGCCGTCGGGCAGTTCATCCAATATTTTCCTGACCTGTTCCTTGATCATCTTCGCCTCTCTTCCGGGAAGAGTAATACAAATCACAAGGGGTGTAAAGGATGAAGGGCCGACGAGGGAGTGTATGCCAGGGTTGCCACCGCTTAGTCCCTGAACAAGATTGGGGCAACAGGGTGTAGACCTAACTACCCTCATCTTTAGGAAGGGGGGATAAAAGGGGTTGATTTGAAGGGAATCGCCGCTTTCTTTTCCTGTCATTCCGGCGTAAGCCGGAATCCAGGGTATGTTCTCTTTTTTCACATGTCACTGGTTCATGCTTCGCCTGGAGGCGATGGGTTTCCACGATCCAAGAAAATGAGACCAAAGAGGTGAACTATTGCCTGAAGGGAAGGAAAAACTTGCAGAAATAGTCACCGCCCCTGATAAAGACCGGAATCATTTCAGGGGCGGTGACCTCGATAAGAGACTATATTAGCATGTTGAACAGCTGCCGCAGGCGCCACCTTTGCTTTGGCCCGAACTAATGTTAAAACCTGAACCGTAGACGGATTCAGTAAAATCTACATTGATCGGTTTTACCTGCTCCAACAGCTGCTTATTTACCAGGTAAGTAACCCCGTTTTCTTTCAAGATCTCGTCATCATCTTTTGGCTCGTCCAGAGCCATGCCCAGAGAGGGCCCGGATCAGCCACCCTGAGCTAGAAATATCCTGATGATCGGTTTGTCTTCCTTGTCTTTGAAAAATTCCTGGATCTTCTCGTTCGCCTTTTCCGTGACTTGAAACATTGTTGCCTCCTTACGCATATTTTCGCACGAATACTACCTTTTCTAAAAATTATACATTAATATCCCTCTGTCAACAAATCGCTTCCTACATCCGTCAACACCGGTCTAGGAAAATATAAGACCATTTATAGATAATGAGATAGAAAGCGTCAAAAGGGTTCTTCGGAAAGCCTCTGCTCCAACCATACCAGGACCTTGTCGAATTCCCGTCGCAGTTCGGCCATCGCCCTGCCCCTGTGGCTGATGCTGTTTTTTTCTTCCCGTGAGATCTGGGCAAAGGTCTTCTTGAGGGGCGGATAATAGAAGACCGGATCATAGCCGAAACCATTGGCGCCCAACCCCTCTCTGGTTATCTCTCCTTCACAGCGTCCTTCGTAGATAAGCGCAGGGCCCCTGGGCACCGCAAGGGCAATCACACATTCAAAGGCCGCCTTTCTGTTATCCATGCCTTCCATGGCCTCCAGCAATTTTCGGTTATTCGCCTCGTCGCTTGCCCCTTCACCGGCATATCGGGCGGAGCGCACCCCCGGTGCTCCCCCGAGGGCCTCCACCACCAGCCCTGAATCATCCGCGAGGGCGGCAAGTCCGAGCACCTTTGCCGTAAAAAAGGCCTTTTGGTAGGCATTCTCCTCAAAGGTCTCTCCCTCTTCTGAAACAGGGGGGATTGGACCAAAGTCCATCAAGCTCCTGATCTCCACATCAAACCCGGAGAGTAACTCCCGGAACTCCAAGATTTTCCCTTGATTTCTGGTCGCCAAGACCAGATTTCTCCTCTTCATAAAACCGGACCCTTTCTCATGTGCCCCCTGGTCTCCCCTCCCTTATTTCTTTTCGCTACGCGCCTTGCCCCTGCACGGCTTGTGGGTTTCCGTCCCTATCCGGCCGGCATGCCGTTTGACCTGTTTATCGGCTGTAATGCCTTGACGGTGTGGGCTATAGCAAGTCGACCTTACGGCTTCTCTTCAGATGTTCGATGATCCTTCGAACTTCCTGGGATTTATCAAGATCCGAGACCAATACAGCATCAGAAGTATCAACCACCAGACAGTTTTCAAGCCCTAGACAGGCGACCATCCGGCCCCCTTTGCTGAAAACCAGGCTCCCCTTGCAATCGATGAGAATAGACTCTCCCTCTGAGACATTCTGATCCCTATCATATTCCCCTTCCCTCATCTCGTAGAGGGATGCCCAGGAGCCCACGTCACTCCACCCGCATTCGCAGGGGATTACGAAGCCCTGATCCTCCGTTCTTTCCATGATGCCGTTGTCAAAAGAGACGGACTCCAGTTTTTCATACACATCTTCGAACTCATTCTCCCAGTAATCCGTTCCCAAGGACTTTTCCAAGCGTTCCAGGGCACGGTAGAGGTTGGGAAGATAGCGCTGGATCTGCCCCAACACGGTCTCCGGGGTCGCGACGAAGATACCGGCATTCCAAAAATAATTCCCCCTCGCCAAGTACTGCCTTGCCTTTTCCAGGCCGGGCTTCTCTACAAAGGCGGAAACCTTGTAGGCGGCCAGGTTCCAAAAGTCGGGGCGATCTGCTGACCACTCGATATAGCCGTACCCGGTCTCCGGTCTGGTGGCAACAACCCCTAGGGTGACCAGCCCACCGGACTCAGCAACATCTCTCGCCTGCTGAAGGCATTCTACAAAGGCCTTGGGGTCGCTAATATAGTGGTCAGCCGGAAGAAAGGCCATGGGGCCCTTGCAACCCAGATAAAGGGCATAGATCGCCCCCAGTCCGATGCAGGGGGCTGTATTCCTTCCGATGGGTTCCGCCAGAATATGGAGCTTCCGGCCTCTCAAAAGCTCTCTGGCCTCCTGGAGGTGTGCCCGCCCGAGGATCAGGATCATCTCCTCCTCACGGGTCAACGGCAGCAGCCGGTCGCAGGTCTCCACCACCATGGGGCCCTTCCCCAGGATATCCAGAAATTGCTTTGGCCTGCTCCTGCGGCTGACAGGCCAGAAGCGGATACCAGAACCACCAGCCATAATGACCGAGAACATAGCTCACTCCCGACACATCTTTGATGGGATATTGAATCAAAACTTCTGCGGCGAAGCCGCCAATTTTCTCGTGTCACCACAAAGACACTGAGAGCACAGAGCTTTTTTTCCGTGCTGCCAAACAACGTGACAGACAAGAATACTCTAAACCCTCTGCGTCCTCTGTGCCTCTGTGGTAAAGCATATCTCAGGTTCGGTAA
>JAZDGZ010000486.1:0-2195 GCA_043806375.1 Pseudomonadota bacterium
GAAAAAGAGGTGACCACGATGCTCTCCCTGTAGGCCTGAAAAACGCTGGGCACAGAGACCCCGTCGTAGGCGATCTTTCGATAAGGCTCATCCGAGATGAGATAGATGGGATGTCCACGCCTTTGGCCGTGATGCTCCAAGAGTTGCCCCAAGCCAAGAAGATCCTTCTCGCTGTAAACCTTTCCTGTCGGGTTGTTGGGCGTGTTGATCAGGACGGCCTTCGTCTTATCCGTGATGGCCTTTTCTATGGCGTCCAGGTCTATCGAGAAGTCGGGCATGGTCGCCACCACCTTGGGCACCCCCTGGTGATTGTCCAGGTAGGAGTTGTACTCCACGAAGTAGGGCTTGGGGATGATCACCTCTTCGCCCGGGTTAAGAAGGGTCTTGATAATGATGTTCAATCCTCCTCCGGCTCCCACGGTCATCACGATGTCGTCGGGCCCGAAGGAGAGCCCATTGTGGCGGCTCAGATAATCGGCCACGGCCTGCCTGGTCGATGCAAGCCCCGCATTGGGCATATAGGCATGGAGACCCGGTTTGGAATCACTCGCCAACCCCTTGAGCACTTCCTTGAACTTGACCGGTGGTTCCAGGTTGGGGTTCCCCAGGCTGAAGTCAAAGACATTATCCGCCCCGAACTTCGCCTTCCTGGAAATCCCTTCCTCGAACATTTTCCTGATCCAGGACGATCCCTCCATGGAGGCCTGAATCTTCTTTGAAATGGCCATTTTCCCCCTCCTCGACAGAATGTTTTCACCATAGTCCCTTTCCCCGTTCTTGTAAAGACCTTCTCGTAAAGGGCAGTCAACGCAAGACCGGCAAGCCGCATCCGGTCTCCAAATAATCCCTTCACTAATCACGGAACTTGGGTTAGAATACCTTCCTGGCAGGGTTGATCCTCCTGCCTTTGCACCTCTCTGAGGAGAATGGATAAATGGAGAAGAAAATCAAAAAGATTCCCACAATCGCGATACTGACCGGAGGTGGGGATGTCCCGGGACTTAACCCCTGCATCAAGACGCTGGTCTACAGGGCCGACAGCGAAGGCATAAGGGTCTTAGGCATTCGGAGGGGATGGGCCGGGATTCTGGGTTACAATCCGAAAGACCCCCAGGCGAGCTTCAAGTATGTCCAAGACCTGACCCCCTCCGAGGTGAGGACCATCGATCGTTCCGGAGGGACCTATCTCCACACCTCACGGACCAACCCGAGTGCAGCTAAAAAAAAGGACCTGCCGGAGCATTTGAAAAGTCAGTTTAAGAAAGGGGAGGAGGTCAAGGACTTAACCCCCCTTGTTCTCACGAATTTGGAAAAATTGGGGATTGATGCCGTCATCCCCATTGGAGGCGATGATACCCTCAGTTTCGCCGACCGGATACACCGGGAAGGATTTCCGGTCGTTGCCATCCCCAAGACCATGGACAATGACGTCTTTGGGACCGATTACTGCATCGGTTTTTCAACGGCCATTACCAGAAGCGTCGACTTCATACACGCCCTGAGAACCTCCACGGGTTCCCACGAGCGTATTGCGGTCATTGAACTCTTCGGCAGGTATTGCGGTGAAACTTCCCTCATATCGGCCTATCTGGCGGGTGTGGATCGCGCGATTATCTCCGAGGTCCCCTTTGATCCGGAAAGGCTCTCGGAACTCATCATGAAAGACAAGAGAGAAAACCCCAAAAACTACGCCATGATTACCATTTCCGAGGGGGCAAGAATGGTGAAAGGGGAAATGATCTTGTCCGGGGAATCAGACGCATATGGTCACAGAAAATTGGGTGGCATCGGTGAGGAGACGGGACTAATCCTCAAAAAACTCACGGGACAGAATGTCCTCAACCAGAGACTTTCTTATCTCATGAGGAGCGGCAACCCCGACTCGCTGGATCTCATGGTGGCGGTCAATTATGCCAACATGGCCGTTGATCTCTATCTCAAGCGGCTCTTTGGCCGCCTTGTTGCGCTCAGTCGAGGCATCTACACGGATATCCCGCTCAGCACCGTAACATCGGGCCAGAAAAGGGTGGATTTGAGAGAGCTTTATGACGTGGATGAGTACCGGCCCAAGGTGCGCCATGTGGGCGGCAAACCAATGTTCTTGTATTAGGCCACGGATCCCCTTCAGTCGGGGGTCTACCCATCGCATCACAGAACATCCCCAAGGACGCAAAGGCTCATGGGCCCCCTTTCGC
>JAZDGZ010000487.1:0-5699 GCA_043806375.1 Pseudomonadota bacterium
GCCGATCCACGAAATAAAGCCTGGAAAGCGGGCGGCTATACGCGAAACGATGACGGAACTATTTCGACCGGAGATGGCGGTAACGGGGGATCCGGCACCGGCGACGATGGCCTTCCAGGTTATCTGACCTACTGGAAACCGGATAACCAAACCGGAAAACAAGGAGGACTCTTGGGATATAACAAGTCAAATCAAACCGGTGCAAGCGATCCTGTTGAGGCGTATTTCAAACGCTACCCTGAAGCTGAGACAGAATACCAGCGTATGGTTGGCGTCAATCCGAACTGGGGAAAAGAGGGCGGGCGCGAAGCCTGGGCGAAAGCAAACTATGAGGAACGGAAGGCAGCTGGCCAGGATGTCGTGTGGGGTCTGCTGGAAGGGGAAGAAGGCGGCGGAGAAGGCGACAAAAATGAAGACAAGGGTTTTGTTGTCCCTGAGTCCTGGTTGACCTACCGGGAGGATCCCACTCCGGAAAACGCTGAAAACGCCCTGATGGATTTCTTCATGCAGATGTACGAAAACCCGAATCTCCAGCCAAAACAGGTGATGGACGAATTCTATAACCTTGCGACCGAAACAAAGGGAAAACTGGACGAGATCGGGGCTACCGCAAAAGGATACAGAGAAGATTATACGACCGAAATGGACAAGATTTCGGGAATGCGCGGCCCTACCATCAGCTTTGGCGGAAAACCCGTCCAAACGGCCTCTGGCGAAGCCCTGGAGGTACGTCCGAAGAAAACCATGGCCACCCTCACTGGCATCCAGAAAGAAAAACTTTCCGGGGGACTCCTTGGACTCGATACCGAAGCGCAGGCCCAGAGAAACAAGCTCGGAACCCAGGGCCTTTTGATCGATACTGCCATTAAACCGCTTTACAATATGTGGAACACTCTTTACAGCGGCCGGACCGGAAAAGAACAGGCCACCGCCGTAGCGGATATCAATAATCCTAACCTTAGCTGGTGGGAACGGTTGCTTCCGGCGGCGGGTGCGGCAGCAGGAAGCCAGGGTTTTTGGGATTGGGTTTCAGGATAATAAGGAGGGGGAAAACATGCCTCTTTTGGAGCAAACACCGTCAGACAATACTATCATGGGGATGAGACCGCAAGATTTCGGGAATGTGGTTGTCAGGGCTTTATCTGCCATACCAAAGACCCGTGCAAATCAGTTCGGACAAATGCAGGACCGGATTACACAAGGGCAACTGATGGGGGAGCAGCAAGGCGAGAAGCAGAAACAGGAGCTAAAAAAACAGCAGCTTCGATCCGCCTTGAAGGATCTCATGCAAACCCCGATTGAATCCATGGAAAAAGAGCAGGCGAGCGCGGCATTGCAGCAGATCCATGCAAAATATGACCAGATCAGCCCGGATGAGTTTATGAATCTTGTCCAGACGTACCAGAAGGGACGCGATTACTGGGAAGATCGGTCGTGGATGAAGGAACAGCGGGGCCAGCAGCGCGAAGATTGGAAGTGGCGCGGAGAAGAACAGGGCCAGACAAAGGAAAAATGGGGGCGTGAAAAAACCGTATTCGAACAGGGCCAGGAAGAACGAGAAGGAAAATATGGCGAATACGGAAACGCCAGGGACTATTACAAGGCCATCGATGGCGCTATCAAACGATCCAAAACCGTTAAAAGCGATGACATTGAAGGCTTGATCTCGTCCAGGGATGAACTTCTTTCGTTTGGCGACACGGCCCGGACAAAGGGAATAGTAGCCTCCATTGAAGACAAAATCAATCAGATCAGAGGCGCGGAAGGAAAGGCAGCCGACATCGGGCTTAAAAAAGCACAGACCAGGGCGACTGAATCTCTCGGCCAGCAGAGAGAAGAAGGCAAAAGCGCAATGACTGACTACCAGAAAGCCCGAATCAATGCCGAAGCGGTTAGAATATTGAATGACGAAGTTGAGTCAATGATGTTATCTCCACAATGGAAAAAAATGAAGCCGGATGAGCAAGTGGTATGGAAAACGAAAAGGCTCCAAGATATAAAGGCAGCTCTTACTCCAGTACCGCAGGCTCCTGCGGCAACCGGGGGAATGACAGCGCCACCGACTTCAGAAGATGCGTATGCCAATTATAAAAGCAGGGTATCGAATCGGCCTGCGCCAACCCAAACCGCTGATGTTGCACAGCCGGGGGCGGGAGCTGTAGAAACTCAACCGGTGCGGCGACCTACAGAAACCCCACCGGTGCGACCTACCCTCAAGCAGACCCATTCAAAACCCATGGCTCAGACCATCGATGAACTTGAAAAGATGATCCCTGAAAAGAGAATGCAGGGGGCATATCTTGAGACCTATCCGTGGGAGCGCAGTCGCTCTATTAAAGAATCCCTCTCCAAAAACATTGGCCAGAAAACACAGCAGGGACAATCGGCGGAATTAAAGCGCATGGGCGAGGATGAGATAACCGCTGCATTGCGTCAAAAACTCGGAATTACAGACCTATACAAGCTCATTGAGATAAAAGAAAAATTGAAATTCATTTATCCCGATATGGCAGACGAGCAAATCGCTCAGGCTGTTGCGGATGGATCATTGCTCGGAAGCGGCAAAATGGGAAAGGGCGGATATACAGGAACGTATTGAGGGGAATAGGCGGATGATTTTCGAAAGACTGATAAAAGATTCAAGATGGCGGCAAGAGCCAGAAGAGACCAGAAATGCCATGCTGAATCTTTCCTTCGAAGACGAGATCGGTTCAGATCCTCGTTTCGGTCAGGAGCCGGAAGAGACCCGGAATGCGATCCGATCCCTTTATCTTCAGGATGCCAAAGAGTTTGAATCCAATACGTATCCTGCACCAGAAAGAACCGCTTTGGGAACGGTCGGAGATGTTGGGGTATCGGCAGCAAAGGGAATCGTGGGTGCAGGAGAATCCCTTGCCGGAATTTTAGACATTCCCACTCTGGGATTGGTGGGTAAGTCTCTTGAAAAACTGTTCGGATACGATCCAAAAACGACACACCAATTTCTTGAATCGTTCTATTCTCCGGCTCAGCAGGGGGCAAATCGAAAGGTACAAGAAGCTGAAGGGTTTTGGGAAAATACAAAATCAGTTCTTCAGAATCCGTCAACTATTCCTCACAGCGTTATAGAGTCCCTTCCATCCATGGTCGGCGGCGGAGCGATTGCGAGAAAGCTCCTCCAGGCAGGAATTATCTCTGCTCCGATCGTGGCCGCTGCGATAGGAGAAGGTCTTGTAACATCTGGGCAACAGGCTGAGCAAATCAGACAAAAAACCCCATCGGGCCTGCTCTCACCGAAGCAGGCCGGGGCAAGTATTTTGTCAGGTGCCATAACTGGCGCGATATCTCTTGCGGGCGGCAGACTTGCTCAGAAGATGGGCTTTGCAGACCCGGACACCCTCCTTGTCGGAATCAAGGCAAACACAAACAAGGCTGGGGTTACAAAACGAATTCTTGAAGGTTTTGTTTCTGAAGGCATTTTCGAGGAACTTCCTCAGTCAATGCAGGAGCAGATATGGCAGAATGCCGCGCTGGACAAGCCCCTATTGGATGGGGTCCCACAAGCAGGTGTCCAGGGCGCATTTGCTGGGGCCGTGATGGGCGCAGGCGCAAACGTGCTGCCGGGCAGGAAGAAGGCTCCAAGCGTAGTGCCACCACCAACCGTCGATCAGGACATCAGGGACCTGAAAACAATAGAAAGCCGACAGGGACCATTAAGCGATGAAGCCGATCTTAAACGTCAGGATATCATTGAAAAGAAAATAGCCGAACCGACACGGATTCAAGGTTTAGGCGAACTCAATCAAAGACGCATTGAACAGGAAATGCCTCTTGAATCTGTTGACTATTTGACACCGGAGCAGAGGCGGCAGGAATATTTAACCCAAATCGGGATGGCAAGGCCGGTAACAGTCGGCCAGGCAGCAATAGAGGAGGAGCAAGGTGCCGGAAATTTACGAGCAAATCAGGGACAGCTATATGAGGAAGGGGATATCGGAAGACGAGGCCCAGGGCCGGGCGGCGGCAACCTACAACAAGTTGCGCCGGAAGCGGCCAGACCTCCCGAAGTTATCCAACAAGCACCGGAAGAAGAAACGCCAGGGCGGGCTCCTGAATTACCCGAGCAAGTAGGTGTTCCGCGGGAAACTTACGACCTCTTCGCCGTAAAACTCAAAGACGGCCGCATCCTGACATCTGAGAAAAGCCATACCGACGCTGTTGACGGGATGCTAACGACAGATGGTAAGTTTGTCGAACGGCCTGTTGAAAAGGGTATCGAGGTTGAAGGCGCAGAGCTGAAGGGGAAGGAGGTTGAGGCGGGGAAGCCTGTAATTAAAAAAGTGATTCCGCTTTCTGACCGATCAAAAGAGGAAAAACAAAGAATAGAAGATTACAACAAAAAAATGAATTCGGAGGAATGGGTAAGGGCCTATGAGGATGAAGTCGATATGCAGCACTTCACGAAAGAGGAAGGTCATTCTCCGCTTGCTGATGAGCTGATAAGGGACCTCGAAAAAGACGGTTTAAAAAAGGGAGCGAATGTTCTTGAAATAGGAAGCGGCCAGGGAAGAGATTCTGCATTCATAGCTAAAAGTGGCCATACCGTAAGGGGCATTGATGTATCTGACAAGGCCGTAAAAATAGCATCCGAAAGAGCCAAGGGACTCGATGCTTCTTTCGACGTTGGAGACGCAGAAAATCTCTATCAGTTTGAAAACGAAAGCCAGGATGCAGTTTATTCTGTTGCAGCTTTGCATGGAACGCCGATCAAATTCACTTTTGCAGAAGTTTTCAGGGTATTGAAGCCGGGCGGGCAGGCAAAACTTTTCCTCTATACTAAGACTAAGACCGGAAGCAAATGGATTTCATATTGGACGCCGGGCGAGATCAAACAGTATGCCGAAGAAGCAGGATTTAAGATTGAAAAATTCAGAGAGGGCAAGGATGCAGAGCCGATAGAAATCCCTGGTGTATCCGGGAAGGTCGAGCAGGAGACACACCTTGTTGTTACAACCTTGAGAAAGCCGAAGAAGGAGGCACGTCCTGACACCCCCCAACCCACCGCACCTCTGTTTGAGATGGTTGAACCTTCAACCCAGGTTGAAAGGCAAAAAGAAAGGATAATCGGTAAAAATAATGAAGGCGATACAATCGGAGAGGATAACGGGGGACGGTTCATTTTGGTTGGGACGTCTAAAATGTATACTCCGAGGCGTGTGGGGCCACAAGGCGAAAAATTCAAGCCATATTCACCGAAAGACCTATACGACCGAGGGCGTATTACTTATCTGACAAAGGAGGAAGTCGAACAGTTTTCAGGGAAGCCGAAGACAGAACCCTCATTGAAAACTGAGATAGACTGGAACCTTGTCAATAAAGCAGTTGAATTATTCAACAAGACCAAGGAGCGGGTATCAGACGCCAGGGCTTCCGATCATCTGAAGAACGTCGTCAACATGATGAATGATGCTACCCTGAAGCAGTATCGAGATAAAACTGGTACAGAAACACCCCAAACGGTCGAATCGTCTCCACCCTTGGCAAGGCCCGAAAAAGCGCCTATAATTAAGAATATCGGCACCATCGGAAATTTTAACATCCCTGCTCTATCCGATCTTTTTCTTGAAAAAATCCGCTCAGGAGAGATGCCCAAAAACAAGATCGATGTCCAGGTTATTGTTGCCAAAGCACTTGGTATCAAGCGTTCTGTTATGCTCAAT
>JAZDGZ010000488.1:0-4199 GCA_043806375.1 Pseudomonadota bacterium
CGAACAGGTTGTAGACGGGTGCTTTGTGGAGGTGTCGCATCCTATGGGGATGATACCCCAGGCTGAGATTAAAAAGAAGGCCCAGGAAACCTTCAGTGATATCTTGAAGATGGCCACCGAGTGGCAGCCACTGGGTGAGGCTCCACCTAGCAAGAATGTTTACCCAGCCCAGAGGTTTGAGTTCACCGGTGCCATTGATGATGTAAACAAACTCTTGTTCGACAAGGGATGGACACTCGGTCTCCCTGTTATCCCACCAACTGCAGACCGCGTTGAAAAGATGTTGTCAGGGACCACTCGTAAACCCGATGAACTCTTAGGGCGAGTTCCACCCATCATGGGCAGTCTTACCATTGAACTCGTCGCAGCCCACGCAGTCATGGCTGGATGCAAGCCAGAGTACATGCCAGTACTCATCGCTGCGCTGGATGGATTTCTGAGTTCTAATGCTAATTGGCGTGGAGCCCTATCAACAACAGGAACTACTCAATTTCAGGTCATGGTAAATGGCCCTATTGTCAAAGAGATAGGCCTTGCCTGCGACCAAGGGGCGGCAGGTAAGGCGCATCACCCCAATGCGGCCATTGGTTATGCTATTAATCTGGTCGCTTGCGCGGTGGGGGGGTCCAAGCCACCTTTGACTGATAAATCTTCGCTCGGATCACCGGGAGACTTTGTCTGCTGGGTATTTGGCGAGAATGAGGATAAAGTGCCGCCTACCTGGGAGCCTCTCCACGTGGAGAGAGGTTTTAACCCATCCGATAGCGTCGTCACCGTGATGTGCAGCTACCCACCGATAGATAACAGTGATCACTGGAGCCCGACTCCAGAGGAGCATGTGCGTCATTGGAGCCATGTAATCAGCCCCCTTCATACCACTGGTGGCCCCTGCAGACCATATACGATGGAGCAAAGTCCGATCATAGCCCTCGGTCCAGAACATGCTCAATTGATAGCTTCAGCAGGATGGAGCAAAGATAACTTCAGAAAAATCTTTTGGGAGCAGGTACGCATTCCCCTATCTGCCTGGCCTTCCGGTTGCGCTGAAATGGAAAAACTGGTCGGCAGATTGGGCCCCCTTACCCCTGAGAGCATGATACCGATTACTTTCAAACCGGAACAGTTCCTCATTGTCGTGGCCGGAGGTGAGGGAAAACACTCCCACTATTTTCCTCACTTCCAAGGCTGCTACCCCATTTCCACATTAGTGACCGGGTAACTGAGTCCTCTCGGGCCTCCTTGTTTTTCTGCAGCGAAGTAAGGCAAGAAAGCCCGGTTTCCTCTCAGGTGCTCCTGAGGATGAGGCGCCTTGAGGAATGGACTTCGCCTATTTCAAAGGAAGCGAGCTTATCGCCACATACGTTGTTAGGCTTCTTCCACCTTACAGATTTCGAGTGCCATGAGCGCATAAACCTTTGCGCACTCTACCAGTTGCGAGATACTCACGTTCTCGTCAGGCATTGTGGGGATTGCTCCGACCCCGTAGTCAACGATGGGTAATCCGGGCTACGCCCCATGGCCCCATATCGGTTCCTTCGAAGCCACAGCGATCTATGACTCTGGAAACTGATCCGGGTCGATCGATATCCAGCTCCAGATCCTCTCCGGTGACCGCTTTGTGACCCTTTCTGAGCGTTTGAAGTGAGTATTGGACAGACTTGGAAACGATGGGTAAAACATCAGTGTCACGGGCGTTCTGAAACTGTTCTTATTCTGGCGGAATGAAAATGGTATATTTTATTAAGGGCCATTTTATTCCAATCATTCGAATATAAAAAGTTTTCTTCTGTTTTCTTCCTGCCTGTTAATTTTGTTCAACACCGATTTTCGCGCTAATTTAACCGTCACAGGGATATAAGATTTTTTGGTCAAGGAATCATCTAAATTTGAGATTGAGATTAACGCCATCAAGCCAGGACAAAGAGTTTGGAAACTTCTGCCAGGGCACAGCCCGCAAGATCGGATTGTGAGCTTTGCGTGGGAATGTGACGGTAACTTTCCCGGCCTTGACTTTTATATTCGCCTTTGCGTTGACAAAATTTCGGTAGATTTTTGGGGCATCGCAATCTTCAAAGCCACGGAGTTTTTGTGCCAGCATATTGTACAGGGTATCAGCTATCATGGTCATTACCACATCAAAGTGGACCTTTATCAGGATGGGAGAAGAAAGGGCATTGAGGTGGAAAAACTTGACCGCTTCGGAGATGAGATTTTCCACACGCCAGCGCCTGGCATAATCAGAGACAAGGAGTTCCAGCGGGGCCTCAAAATCATTCGAGATGAGGAATGCAGGTTTCTCATGACCGTTGCCCCGGACAATGACCTGGCGTAATTTTTCCTCATAACCCCGAAGTGTAATGAAAGACTCATGTACCAGCGGATTGGGATACTTTCTCTTGGCATGGGGGATATTGATACGCCTCCATGGAGCTAAGGCCTCCATGTTGTCTACCAGATTTTTTCCTCGACGCCTGAGAGTAATAAACTTGATTCCCTGTGCACTCAAAGCGGATAGCTTTGCATAAGTCGTAAATTTGGAATCAAACACGAAAGTAGGTTTCATGCCGCGATGGATTTTTCTCCAGAAAGAAAGGAAATCCAGGACCTGATCATCCGCCTCGTCGCGTTTGATATCAGCGGCTGTGTAGAGGATCAGCTTGGAGGTGGCATCCTGGGCAAAAAGGGTAAGGGCGCCCTTCATCCTCTTGCTTCTGGCCCCGGCCCAGTGTTCTTCCAGAACGGATTCGTCACCAAAATGCGGCACGGTATGGAAGTCAAGATTGATGATACTGTTATCGTATAACCCCAGCTTGGAGGCTTGTTTGACAAAGGCCTTTTGTAGGCCCAAAAGGTGTACGCTGTCCAACCCATAGGAATAGGTGGACAGAGTCGTACACTTGGGTATGGCATTCAACCCGGCAAAAAGACCGAGGCCGGGATCGAATGCATGATCCCCCACATGGGCATAACGCTCAGTCCCCATGAGCTTGAGGGCAAGAAAAGAGAGAAAATAGCTGGCGGCCGGAATAACCTTGGACCCGGGCAATCCTGCAGCACTGACGATATTTTTGATGTCCAGTTTCTCAATGAAGGGGGCAAAAAGAAAGACACCGGCAGCATCACAGTCGAACGTTCTGCCTTCAAGTTCACCAAGGGTGATTGCCTGTGATACGGCTGGGACCTCTGCACCTTTGACAGTGAACCCGAGCTTGAGTCGGCTTCGTCTCGGGAGTTTTGGGAATCCCTCTTCCGCCAATATCCGTTCAACAGTGCGGACAGAGATCTCAATACCTTCTTCGGATAAGAGTTGGGTGATTTCACCGGCAGACAGGCGGCGTTCTCTCCAGACACACATTTTCTTACGGAGCTTCGAGTCAACCCGTCTCCTGGCAGCTTTGCCTTCTGGGACCGGCTCGGCAAAGTCGATTTTTTCATGGATGAACTGATGTCTCAGCAGATGAACATATCCTTGAGAATAGCCAAACTTATCGGCTACTACGTTTGCAGGGAGGCGGTCTACAAAGGAAGCACGAATGGCCTCATACCGTCTCTGCCATTCATGCTCAGGATGTAGGAAGAAGTTTGCGTCACGCATGATAATCTTATATACGATGACGTTTAAAATGTCAATAGAAAACTTCTTAAAACTTTCTAATGGCAAAGGAATGGAATAACCCTTCTCCAGCGGGGTGCAACCTATTAGATTGTTATTATAGGCTATTTTAAGCATAGGTCTGCTGAGCCAAAACTTCCAAGCAGTCGTGTTGGTTGTTTTAACAAGCACTATAAGTACAGCAAAACCGTCATATGGTATAAGGTTATTTTGGTTGTTCAAATAAGGACTATGAGGTAAGTTGTTGTTTTTATATCGCTTATCGATGAGCTGTAAGGATCAATCCTGCTTAAATCTTAAATTTTTCATCAACGCGAAAATCGGTGATTAAGGAAAATTATCTCATAATTATGATATATTTATTAATGTCGTCGATCTTTTTGCTGATCAGAGCGCTTAAGCCCGGGTTTTTCTGGCTGGTCGTCCCAAAGTCTGGCTGTAATTTCAACCACCTTTTTCAAGAATATTTCAGATAATTTTTGTTAGTTTTATAGTTGACACAATACGACAAAAGAGATAGCTTGCAAAAAAATTAATAAGGCTTTATATATAGTTATAGGAATATTAAGAATTTTTGAAATGACAT
>JAZDGZ010000489.1:0-2222 GCA_043806375.1 Pseudomonadota bacterium
AAGGGAAGAGTTATTGGCGCCCTGGCGGAGAACAAGGGGATGGCGATATCCATAAAGGCTCGAAGGGCCGTGGTGTTGGCGACCGGCGGCTTTTGTCACAATAAGGAATTGTTGGCGCATTACTATGGACCGGGGTTGGAAAAGTGTGTCGTTGCTCCCCCTCGCACTCATACCGGGGACGGCTTGTTAATGGGACAGGCGCTCGGGGCGAATACGATGAAGATGGGCGTGGCTGTTGACATTGGGTCTCCAAAACACCCCCTTACCAAAGTCGCCGTTGCCATGGCCAGGAGCGGAGGGATCGTCGTAAACAAAATGGGGAAGAGGATTGGCGATGAATCAATCAACGACCATTTATTCCCGGGCATCTTTCAGACAAAGGAACCCGATGGGTTAGGGTGGCAAGTCTACGACAAGAAAATTATGAGCGTTCACACCCATCATATTGGCTCTTACAAGAAGGGGGAACAATATAAGTACGCCGTTGAGGGAGAGACCATCGAGGATCTGGCCAAAAAGATTGGAGTGCTCCCAGCGAATTTGAAGGAGACCATCGAAAAGTACAACATCGACATAGATCAACAGGGGTACGACACGGTCTTTGGTAGAAAGGCTTTGGAAGGAGGTCCGCCGCCGCGCGGCAAACTTGTAAAAATAGATGCCCCCCCGTTCAGCGCAATTGAGTCGTATCCATCGTTAACGCACACCATAGGAGGCTTAAGAATAAATCCGAAGGGGCAGGTGCTCCACATATTCGGTGAAGTTATTCCTGGCCTCTATGCGGCAGGCGAAGTTGCCCCCGTGGTCAAGGTTGGAGGCTGTGCTTTTGCAGGAGCCTATGTATGGGGCCGCATTGCCGGCAAAAGTGCGGCGGTTGAAAAGTGTTGGGCCTAGGACTGAGCAGCACAAGAAGAGTTCTAGGTAGGTGAAAGCGAGTGTCAGATGCTGTCGGTATAATCCCTTTTCAAACCAGGAAGTACGCAAGAACCAGATGATCTCATTTTTCAAGCAGGAAGGCACGGCTCAGGGCAACGGCCGGCTCATCGAGAACCCTCAATCCCGCGTCCCGGCATGACGCGAGCGTATATGCAAGACCCTTTTGCGTCACATGGTATTTCGGTTCGACGAGGAGGATTCGGCCGCCTGTTTTCAGGAGGGAGCAGATCTCACCAAAGAAGCGGTCTTTGTCCGGGACCTCGTGAACCATCCAGAAGGCGAGGACAAAATCGACCGGCCCCTCAACCCCCAGGCTCTCTTTTTTACAGCGATGACAAACGACCCGTTCGGCCAAGCCCGCTCTGCGCGCCCGCCTTTCCAAAACAGAGAGCATCCGCTCCTGAAGATCGACGGCGATAACACGCCCTCCCGGGCCCGCCAGCTTCGCCAGGCCGATGGAGAAGTACCCCATCCCGCAGCCGACGTCAACGGCAGTCATGCCGGGGGTCACATAAGGGCCGAGGAGGCGCTCCGGATCATGAAAAAGTCGGCGCAGGGGATTGTCGAAACTGTAACAGAGCCACCAGGGGCAGACCATGGCGTTCATTTGCCCGATTTTATGGCGTAACCCCATAGAGCGCTCTTATAGGTGTAACATAGCGGACAAGCCCTTCATTTTATCTTCATCTTCCCTGTATATGGCGCCATAGTACTCCTTCTTCAGCTCGTACCAGTGATACTCAAATCTGAGCGCCAGAGGAATGCCTTCTTCCATATTCGCTGCCGCTTTCTGATAGTCCGTGAACACCACTTTTCTCGTCTCAAAGCCGCCGAGCAGCCCATGTAACTGCTTAAGAAAGGGAATTGCCTTGACTGTCATGCCGCCGCCAACGATACACAGGAGCCCCTTTTGCCTCGCCTTGGAAAAAAGATCCTTCGCCATCGAAAGCACTTCGGATGCATTGACATCCTTAATATTTAATGCAGCGGCAAAATCTGTGCGACCGAGAACGATTCCATCGAGCAACTCGATATTTGACGCCGATAGAATTTGATCGAATTTTTGATATCCATCGAAAGTTTCGATGTTAATCAGCAACCTGATATCCTCCAGCTCATCGGGTGTATACTCATTACCGGCCATGGCCAGGTATTTTTCAAGGGCAAATTTTGATTCAATCATCGGAGCCATGATGGAATTCACGCCATACATTTTTGATAGTCTGAGATCCGTTATGGCTTCACAGCCCCCGATCTTGACGGTAAGATTCACACCGGCTCTAAGG
>JAZDGZ010000490.1:0-6983 GCA_043806375.1 Pseudomonadota bacterium
CGGCGAAATGTCCAGACCTCCCAGAGTCGGAACGAACCGGCGAAAGGGGATCAAAACGGGTTCGCTGATCCCATAAATGGTTTGCACCACCGGATTGGAAGGATCAGGGCTGACCCACGACAGCAGGGCCGCGATGATAATAACAAGAGAAAAAAATCCGGGAAACGGAAAAAGGGCCAGAAAATGGTACAATCCCTGTCCCAGTCCTCGAAGAATCGAAAAAGGAAGACCGACGACACTCCGGAACACGAGGGAGAGAATAACAGCGCTCAAAAGGGCATAGAGAACCCATAGGAAAAGGAACATGAAGAGGTGAAAATGCCGTTTGGAGACCCCAAACCACCTGGAAGCCCTGTTCAAGGGGATAAAGGCCCTTTGTACCAGGTACATAAAAGAAGAGGCATAGCCATGTTTCGCAAGAAGGGAAACGACCCATATCACCATGTATCCCTGAAAAAGAAGTTGAAAGAGATCTAATAGGCTTTGGCCCAGGCCCGAGATGAATGGCACAGGGCTTATGGCAATGTAGACTAATCCTCGAAGCGCCACCAGGCCCAGGATGCTCAGAAATGCCCCTTTGGTCTCGTCTCCGGCAATGGTTCGCCAAGGCATGAGCAGGGGGTTGGTGACCTTAAAAATCAGGCGATATATGGGATCATAAAAGGCCTCCCTCGACCTAATCAGGAGCCTGAGCAGCAAGAGGACGATGACAATATCGATGACAGACTTGAGGAAGTACACCGGGGAACCTCCTTTAGGAATCATGGGAGACGAATATCAGCCTATCTCAGCCCAAATCTCATTTCAACCTAAATAGGGAATAAGGGCTCCCACTTGAAATAAAGGGGTGCCCTACCGAAATGACCAAACGGGTAACATTTGAGCTCTTTGAAGCGGAGCGATGATTGGAGTGGTCATGGGGATCTCTTTTCATAAACCTAAAATCATACCCAAACGGAAATTTTCTGGAAAGGAGGATTTACTTTCTGCAATGGCTGCGAAGCGGACAGATTCACCACCTCAGGCCGAGAGTGTCATCAAGGTCAAAGTCCTTCCCCGATCATCGAAAAACCAGATCACGGGTATGGAGGGAAGCCTTTATAAAGTGAAGATCACCTCTCCCCCTGTCGAAGGCATGGCCAACGAGGCCCTTATTGCTTACTTGTCCAAGAGGCTCGGGGTCGCTAAGAGCCATATCGAGATCATCTCTGGAAAGACCTCCAGAACGAAATCCCTTCGAGTTCGCGGCCTCTCCTTGGATCAGATCGCGTCCATACTGGGCGAATGAGCCATGATTGACGACTTTTTACGAACCCACCATGATTAGGCTCTGAATTGAATGTCATGAAGTTGGCGGAAACGACCGTTCAGAGCCAGGAGATCGCCACGGCTACCCGATTCCACGATCTTTCCATTTTCAAGGACATAGATCCGATCAGCCTCCCTGATGGTGCTCAGCCGATGGGCTGCCACCAAAATAGTCCGTCCCCCCTTGAGCCTTCCTATGGCTTCCTGGATAAACCGTTCGCTTTCGGCATCAAGGGCCGAAGCTGCCTCGTCCAGGATCAATATGGAGGGGTCAGCCAGAATTGCCCTCGCAATGGAGACGCGCTGCCTTTGCCCCCCGGATAAACGGGCCCCTCGATCTCCTATCACGGATTCGTAACCAGCAGCCTGGGCAGTAATGAAACCATGAGCATGGGCCGCCTTTGCCGCCTCAATGATCTCATCCATGCCTTTTTCAGGGCGTCCATACCTTATGTTGTTGGCAATGGTGTCGTGGAAAAGCAGGATATCCTGGCTCACAGTGCTGATCTGGCGCCGCAGAGAATCAAGGGTCACGTCACGAATATCGATCCCGTCGATAGCGATGCTGCCGCTGGTTACGTCATAAAAGCGGGGAATCAAGTCCAACAAGGTGCTCTTACCGGCGCCGGTGGATCCCACAAAGGCCACCATCTCCCCTGCGCCAATCTTCATGGTGATACCCTCTAACACCGGTACCCCCGGCTCGTAAGAAAAACCAACGCCACTAAATTCTATTGCTTCTTTGTGTCGTGGAAGGACAAGGGCCTTCGGGCGATCCTGGATATCCGGGATGATCTTCATGATTCCGAAAACGCGTTCCGTGGCCCCCTGGAGGGTGCGAAGCTCATTGTTTACCCTCGCCAGACTCTTGAGGGGCGCATAGACCCTAGAAAAGGCATAGATCAAAGAGATGAGTTCTCCGAGCGTGTGGTGGAAATACATCTTGCCGATAATTAAAACGGCCGGCAAAACGAGAAACACGGTTGAATCCATCATGGGACCAAGCCCGAGATGCCAACGGTTCCAGTGCATGACCTTTTGATACAGAGTGTCGGCGAGCATTCGAAATTTGTTCGACTCTCCTTGGTTCATGCAGAACCCTTGAACAACCTTGAGGCAAAGCAGGGTTTCCTGGTAGGCGGAAGTCACATCGGACATGGCATCCTGAACCCTTCTCGAATGCTTTTTTACTTTTCTTCCGAACAGGCGTATCAGCACCACGATCAAGGGGACTGCCACAAAGACAAGCAGGGTAAGCCTAAAGTTCATCAAGAACAAATAGGCCAGGAAGGCCATGGCTGTCAGTGGATGTTCGACGAGGCCTATGAGGATGTTTGAGATTCGGTCCTGCATCACCGTGAGATCAGCTGTCGATCTCGAGATAAGCTCTCCAGCCTTGCGTTTATGATAGAATCCGAGGGGCAAGGAAAGAAACTTGTCGTACAAGCCCGATCTTAGCGACCTGATGGCCCTGTTGGAAAAAGCGGCCGCGGCAAGTTGACTCAGATAGGTGGTCATGGACTTAAGGAGAATCGACAGAAATGCAACCAGTGTAAGAAGAATGAGGAGTCGGTTTGAAGAGATGCCGCCCACCAAAACGCGTTCTGTCCGGTGCCAAGAGAGCCCCTCTTCCCAACGGATGACGATCCAAGGGATCTTCCAGGTTGCCGGGTCTGTGCCGGCCTTCATTCCTTCATCGATAAAGGGCTGCAGGAGGTATGCAGGTACGACGACAAAAAAGGCAGATAAGGCCGTAAGGGCAAGTGAAACAATGAGCAAGCCGCGGTGAGCTCTCACGTAAAGGGCGAGGTCTTCACCTAGGATTCGGCCTAACATGGGAACTCAGCTTCCTGCTCATTTCTCAGGAGTTTCTGAAACCCTGCAGATGATCTTTGCATATCCATTCCGAAACCTGGTGCTCCTTTCCTACAAGGCTCCAATGAGCCTGGAAATGACCGTCCTTTGAACCTCCGAGGTCCCCTCCCCTATTTCAAGAAGCTTTTGGTCTCTGTAAAACCTTTCCACATCATACTCTTTCATCAACCCATAGCCGCCATGAAGCTGCACGGCATGATTCGCACAACGGTACATGACCTCTGAGCAATAAAGCTTGGCCATAGCCGCTTCCTTTGTGAAGGGTTTGTGGTTGTCCCGCAACCAGCAGGCCTTGTAAAGGATGAGCCGGGCGCACTCGATTTCAAGGGCCATGTCGGCCAGTTTGAAGGCGTTCACCTGAAAATTGGAAATGGGCTTGCCGAACTGAATCCTTTCCTTGCCATACTTGAGTGCCGCCTCAAAGCAGCCTTGGGCGCCCCCGAGCCCCATGGCGCCAATGGATAGACGGCCACCGTCCAGGGTTTCCAACATCTGATAAAATCCATGGCCCCTCGGCCCCAGGAGATTCTCCTTCGGGACCCGGCAATCATCGAAATACAGCTCACTCGTATTGGAAGCGCGCCACATCATCTTTCCGTGCATCTCTCTCGCCTCAAGCCCGGGGGTGCCCGATTCGATAAGGATGCATGAGAGTTCAGGACGCCCGTCCTCCCTGCTTCCGGTACGGCAAAGAGCAGTCACCCCGGAGGTGATTTTTGTAGATGCATTGGTGATAAAAATCTTGCTCCCGTTGATGACCCACTCGTCTCCCTTGAGGACGGCAGTCGTCTTCGTGTTACCAGCATCCGAGCCCGCATTTGGTTCGGTCAGACCGAAACCCCATAGGGTTTCACCTGCGCAGAGCTTCGGAAGATATTTCTCTTTTTGTTCATCGTTTCCATAATAATAGATGGGGCCGACCCCCAGAGAGTTGCCCGCCGCTACGGTAGCCGCGTGAGAGCCGTCCACCCTGGCAATTTCTTCGGTGGCAATGATGTAGGAGACGTAATCCATCCCCTGCCCGTCGTACTTTTCCGATACAAACATCCCAAAAAGCCCGAGTTCTGCCATCTTTCTCATCGTCTCGTAGGAGAACTCCTCTTTCTCGTCAAGCTCCTTTGCCAGAGGTCTAATCTCTTTTTCGGCAAATTCCCTTACCGAGTTTCTCAGTATCTCTTGTTCCATAGAAAGGCTGAAGTCCATTCTTTCTCCTTGGCAGAGCCATAAGTGTCTATGGTTAGGCCTATTTTATAGGCACAGGCGGAATGGTTGTCAATCATTAAAGTGGGTGGCAGACACGGGCTTGATCTGCCGTAAAGGACCTCGATTTTCTGACCGGCAGGTTTCCTCTCTGTCGACCTCATAGGGAGCAAAACCGTATGACTGAAAGCACCAGGGTTCCAAAAAAAACAGGGCCGGAGCATTGGTCTCCGGCCCTGTCCTTTCCCGTTTCCACACCTTGTGGACTAGCAGACTACTGAAAAAGACCTGCTAGCTGATCAGCAATCTCATCTGCATCACATCCACCTCGGCTCCTATCTTAAGACATAATCCTTTAATATCCTTCGTCTTTTCTGTCCCTTTGTTTTTGAAGGAAACAATCATCTTCTTGATCTGATACTTCTTGATGATCTCTTCAAGTTCTTCTTCTCCTCCAAACACAGGATACCCCTGGATCTTACGCCCTTTGAGCCTCGGATTATCGTCGATGAAGCCCACCAGCGATAGCCCGAGGTCCTGATTCGTCAAAATCTCCCTTAAGGCAAATTGGCCTCCGACCCCTGCCCCATAGATAAGTGTACGGTATCCCTTCCGATTGTGCATCTTAATCCCCTCATCCAGGATGCGGAATGAAAGCCTGGAGAGGGAAACCAAAATAAGCATGAGCCCCCAGTAGATCACAAAAACAGCGCGGGAAAAGCTCTGGAATCGATAGATGAAAAGCAGGATCAGCATGGGCATGATCGCCCCTGCGGTGACAGCCTTTATGTAACCCACCAGATCTCTGATACCCGTCCGTTCCCAGACTCCCCGATAAATGCCCATAATATAAAAGGCAAAGATCTGGCAGGCAAACAGGATCGGAAGGGATTTCAGAAAGAAATCCAAGTTCCCCCCGATATCGCCTTCAAAGCGGAGGAGGTAGGCCGTGTAATAGGCCACAGTGATCAGAACAAAATCGAGGAAGACCTCGAACAGCCTTCGCCTATAGGTAATCTCAACCAGGATGGGGGTGAAAACTCCGGAATTCTCCTTGGCAAGGAGAGATTTCTCCGGGTAGACCTTGACCCTGGCGAGGTAAATCCAAAAGAAGACCACAAAGAGCAGATAGAGGACGATAAAGACCAGGGTAGTGCCCAGACTTAAATAGTTTATGGCCAAAGCAAGGGCCCCGGAGGCCACAGAGAAGCCGTAGAGGACCGATACAGCCTTCCTCTCGGAAAAACCGATGGCCACCATCCGGTGCGAGGAATGATCCCTTCCCCCCTGAGAGATGGGACGGCTAAAGAGTTTGCGCATGAGACTTACAAAGCCGGTATCCACAATCGGAATGAATACAATGAGCACGGGGATAGCAATCACCGAGAGCAAATGACCCGCGCTTCCGCCTACGGCTTCTCCGGTGCCGCCTATCACCGTCAGGCAGGCCATCACAAAGCCGATAAAAAGGCTGCCGGCATCGCCCATAAAAATGGAGGCCGGACTGAAATTGAATACAAGGAAGCCTAAGATGGCTCCAAGATACGCTGCATTCATCATGAGCACCGCCACCATGGAAGCACTGTGATCAAAATGCAGATAGCGGGTCATAAAAATAAAAATTCCGGCGATAAAAGCCACGCCCGCAGCGAGCCCATCCATGTTATCGAGCAGATTGAAGGCATTGGTTATGCCCACCACCCACACGATGGTCAGGAAAAGATTGATCGTCTTTGAAAAGGTCCAATCCAGACGGAAACCAAAGAAGACGAGAACTGAGATAATCACAATCTGTGAGGCCAGTTTGTGCTGTGGGTCCATATTGACGATATCATCCGTCAACCCGAGAACAAAAATCCCCGTGGCACAAAGAATCATGGGTAAATACGGCAGGCCGAGAGATTTCCAGTCCAGGAAATTCAAGGAAAATAACCAGACGGCCAGGGTGGCGACGAATATGGCGACCCCACCCAAAAGGGCGGTCTCTCTCTTGTGCCATCTGGAATCCTTTGGGACAGCCACCTGTCCGGTGCTCAGGGCAAGCTTTCTGACCAGGGGCGTCAGACCAAGGGCTGCAGCAAAGCCTCCCAAGAAGGGCATCAGGTAGTAAAAAACGGACGATTGTTCCATAATCAAATCTGATGGGGTTGTGATTTTGGGTAAGGCCCTAGCATAAGCGACCGCCTTCCCTATTCCGGGACGGCCTTTTCCTCTCTCTTATCATTTATTTCCAGCAGGTTCCATGCCATCCCCGGCTCAGGCCTTATAAAAACCTGATTCGGGCAGGCCCGTCAAGGGGCTAAGAGCCCCCTGTAGAGTGCTTCTAAATCTTTTACCAGCCTTTCCCTAGAATAACGTTCAAGCACGAACGCATGGGCATTTTTTGTCATTCTTCCGGACAGATCTGTGTTTTCGGAAAGAAACATCAAGGCCTCAGCCAAAACCTCTTCTTGCCCGGAAGGGATCAGGATGCCGTTTTGGGCCAGTTTATAGCCGTCGCGATCCTTATTGTCAACCGGGCCTAGGAGGTCCCGAACCCCCCCCACGTCCGTAGCAATAATGGGTTTTCCAGCCGCCATGGCCTCGATCAGGGTCACTGG
>JAZDGZ010000491.1:0-2977 GCA_043806375.1 Pseudomonadota bacterium
GCCCTGGAATTAGCCGGAAAACACGAATTCATATCCTCCACCCTGGGATACCACCCCCACGAGGCCAAGGAAATGGATCACGATCATTTGGTCTCCCTGGCCAAAATGGCGGCAGACCCCAAGATCGTGGCCTGGGGGGAGATAGGTCTTGATTTCTTTCGCCGCCGTTCCCCCCTGGACAGACAGATTGAGGCCTTTGTGCAACAGCTCGACATGGCCGGGGACCTGGGTCTCCCCGTCATTATCCACTGCCGGGACGCCCACGACAAACTCATTGAAATTCTTAAAAAAAGGGGCTCGGATCATCGAGGCGTCATCCATTGCTTCTCAGGGGATTACGAGCTCGCTTTGGCCTACATCGATATGGGCTTTTTGATCTCCATTCCGGGCACGGTAACCTACAAGAATGCCTCCACGGTACAGGAGGTCGCCTCCCTCATCCCCCTTGAATGCCTCCTCCTGGAGACGGACGCCCCCTTCCTAGCGCCTGTTCCCCAAAGGGGGAAGAGGAATGAGCCATTATTCACCATTCATACGGCAAGAAGGATCGCAGAACTGAGGGGCATGGCGTTTCAAGAGCTCGCCCTTCAGACCTCCCGAAACGCTGTAAGACTCTTCAATCTTCCGATAAACCTATGACCTTTTCTCCTATAACCAGAGATTATCCCCTCGTCCTGGCCTCTTCATCGCCCAGACGAAAGGCCTTGTTGGAGCAGATCGGCCTGCCTTTTCGCATCCTTCCCAGCCATGTTGACGAAGAGGGCCTCGCTGGCGACCCCTCCCTGGTCGCCAGACAACTTGCCGAGATAAAGGCAAGGGAGGTTCATCTACAAGCCCCTGATGCCTGGGTACTGGGGGCCGATACCATCGTCGTTCTCGGGGCCGACGTTCTGGGAAAACCGGCCGGTCCAGAGGAGGCCCGCTCCATGCTCATCCGGTTGAGCGGGAAGGAGCATCAAGTTGTCACGGCCTTCTCTGTCTTGGATCCCTCGGGCAACGGGACCCTTTCCGAGGCGGTCTCCACACAGGTTAAAATGAAGCGGTTGACAGAGGAAGAAATCACGGCCTATATCGCGACCGGCGAGCCCTTTGGCAAGGCAGGGGGATATGCCATCCAGGGCATCGGAGCCTTTATGATCGAAACCATCTCCGGCTCATACACCAACGTGGTCGGATTGCCCCTGTGCGCGCTCATTAAGGCCCTTCTCTCTGTGGGCGCCCTGAGAACCTTCCCATTTGATGGGTGACCTTCAAGCAGACTGGAGACCGGAGGGCCTCTTGGGTGTGGTTTTTGACACCCAGAGACATCGAATATCGAATGTCGAACAAGGAACCGCAGAATTATGAAGTGCTTACTTCGAAGTTCGATATTCCTTGTTCCATATTCTGCGGTTCAGAAAAAGTTCATGGCGAATCTGGAAATTGTATCGTGCTCCGCGAAGTGCGTCCACTCGCTCCCTCAGGTCGCGGAGCTCGTTCCCCCCAGTCTGCGCTGTCGGACGATCTCCGAAAGTATGACGCCCCCCGCAACAGAGACATTAAGAGACTCCACCTTGCCCGTGCCGGGAATCCTGACCAGTTGGTGGCATTGCTTCTTGACGGAATGGCCGAGCCCCCTGTCTTCACTCCCCAGGACCAGCACCACATCCCTCTGCCAGTCGAATTCATCTATCGGCTCAGTCCCTTCTCCGGCCGCGCCGACGATCCACAACCCCTTCTCGTTAAGGAGGTCGAGGGTTCGGCTCAAATTGACCACTTGCACGACAGGTAAATGGACATAGGCCCCTGAAGACCTCTTGAGGACATTCGGCGTCACCCTTGCCGAGCGATCCTTCGGCAGGATAAGACCGTGAGCCCCGAAAAACGCAGCCGTCCTGATCAGGGCCCCCAGATTTCCCTCATCGGTAATGTGATCCGCCGCAACAATCAAGGCCGGGCCCGGGCTTTGCAAACCGGCCCGGACCAAGGCGTCAAGGTCGGAATAGGCAAAAGAATCGACCACGGCCAGGACTCCCTGGTGGGCCATGCCGGGCACGAACCGGTCGAATTCGTCCCTCTTCCTGAAAAAGACGGGGACTGCCAGTTTCTTCGCGGCCTGAAGGACCTCCTCGATTCGAGGCCCCCTCTTGCCCTCTGCGACCCAGACCTCTCTGATTTCTGATCGACCCTGCATCAAGGTCTCCCTCACCGCGTTGAGACCGGGGATCAGGACCGGGCTATTCTTGTCTCTGTCGGCCATACCTTGCCTCACCATTTCCAGCCATTGAGGAGCCGTTGACGAGCGCAGTCCCTCTAAAGGCCTTCAGCTCTTCGTCTCAACCTATTGACGGCTTCGTAAAAAGTCGTATTCGATGAATCTGTCATTTCGACTGCAAGGAGAAATCTTGTGTTTTCATCGCGTTACATTGCTAAGATTTCTCGCTTCGCTCGAAATGACACGTTGTTGAGACTTTTTACGAGACCATCAACTTATTGGACGGATCGATTTTAAATCTTCGTCTGATTTTAGGTTTATGAAAAGGTCGCAACTCTTGCAGAAAGGGCCGATCAGGGACCTATGACCTTGAAGAGCCTTTCAACCTTGGACGTCTGAAGAGACGTTCGGCATCGCTCCGAAAGGATGATGCACTTCACCTCCTCCTCCGCTTTCTGGAGATCTTCATTAAAGATGAGGTAATCATACCATAGGCAGTTCTTGATTTCCTTGTGGGCCTTCTCGATTCTGATGCCTATCGCCTTCTCGTCATCCGTATCCCTCTCTCTCAAACGCCTCTCAAGGACCTCGAGCGAAGGGGGTAAGACGTAGATCAGGATGGCATCCTTGACATGTCTCCTGATATTCCTGGCGCCCTGGACGTCAACGTCCATGACCACGTCGAGTCCCAGGGCCCTCTGGCCCTCGAGACTGGAGAAGGCGGTTCCATAAAGATCCTGGTAGACCTCGGCCCACTCCACGAAATCCCCCTTTTCAATCATT
>JAZDGZ010000492.1:0-11687 GCA_043806375.1 Pseudomonadota bacterium
CGGACCGATGAGGTATGGCCCATTTGTCCTGAGCGCAAGATATTTCTCGTCAAAGCCGCCGATCACATTCACAATGGTGTTGCACATGGCCAAGGCAACGGCGCCGTCCGTCCCGGGCACTATGGGGATCCATTCCGAGGCCTTGCCGCCTGCAAAATTGCAGATGGGATCAAAGACCACAAGCTTCATCCCTCGGCCCCTTGCTTCCGCAGCAAGTCTGGCCGTTATCATTGCAGAGTGTCCTGAACCATGGCCTTTGCTCGCTCCGAAGTAGATGGCATAATTGCAGAGTTTGAAATCAGGCACATGTGACCAGGAGGCGTGAACAAGCCCGGTATTTTCATGGGCGCCGTTGCCGCAATGCAAACCTCCTCCTCCCGGCCAAGCGCGGGGAACCCCTTTGGGGGATGCAGTTCCGGCCACAAAAGGAAAAAGGAAGTCTGTCGTATTTCTCATGACACGGCAGGTTGTCCCTTGAAGAAGAACCTTCTTCGGATCCTCAGCAATCACTTTATGGAGCCTCTCCACGATCTCGCTCAAGGCCTCTTCCCAGGATATCTCCTTCCATTTCGGGTCCGCGTGCAGGCCCTTCTCGGGGTTGGTCCTTCTCAGAGGCTTGTTCAATCTGTTCGGGTCATAGAGTACTTGAAGCCCGGCCACCCCCTTGCCGCACAGGCCCCCCTCGGAACCCAGCGTTGTCTGTGGAACCCCTTCCACCTTGACTGCCACGCCGTTGACGCGCCGAACCTTGATTCCGCACTGGGCATAACATCTGCCGCACTGGGTTGGAATCCATATGTCTTCGTGTCCTTTCACATTATCCTGCATTTTCCCCTCCCGCTCTGCTCCGAGACCTCTAACCACCCAGGTAAGCCCTTTTCACATCCTCATTTGACGAGAGATCCTCACCACTCCCCTGAATGGTAATCCTTCCCACTTCCAGAACATAGGCAAAACTGGCGAGTTCCAAAGCCATCCGGGCATTCTGTTCAACAAGGACGATGCTTATCCCCTCCCGGTTGATATCCTTGATGATCTTGCCCACCTCCTTTACCAGTATAGGCGACAGGCCCATGCTTGGCTCATCCATCAGCAGCAATTGCGGTTTTGTCATGAGAGCGCGGCTGGTGGCCAACATCTGCTGCTCTCCGCCGCTCAGACTTCCGGCCGGTTGAGTCAGCCGGCTTTTCAACACAGGGAAGTGTACATATATCCTCTCCAAATCCTCATGGATTTCCCGCTTATCTCTGCGCAGGTAGGCGCCCAGTGTGAGGTTCTCAAGGACCGTCATGGTGGCAAAAACCCTCCTGCCTTCAGGGACATGAGCGATCCCGAGCCTGACAATTTCGTGAAGCGGCATTCCCGCTATCTGCTTCTCTCTAAACCGTATTTCACCTGAGGTCGGTCTCTTGAGGCCTGATATGGTCCTGAGGGTCGTCGTCTTTCCGGCGCCGTTGCCGCCGATGAGGGTCATGATCTTGCCTTCGTCAAGACCCATGGAGATCCCCTTCAGGGCCTCTGCCTTTCCGTAATGGACGATCAGTTCTTTCACCTGGAGCAGCATCGGCTCAATCCCCCTCTTTGCCCAGATAGGCCTCAATAACCTCTTCGTTTTCTCTGATTTCTTCCGGCAGCCCTTCCGTGACCTTCTTTCCGTAGTTCAACACCACGATCCGATCACATAGGCTCATGACGGCCTTCATGTCATGCTCCACTACGACGATCGTCATACCCCTCTCCCTCAACTGCTTGATGAGCTCTATGGCATGGAGGGTCTCCCCCGGATTCATGCCTGTAACCGGCTCATCGAGGAGCAGGAGCTCCGGTGTGGAGGCGAGGGCCACGCAGATACTGAGGATCCGTTGGTGCCCGTGGGGGAGGTTTGCAGCAAGCTCTCCCTTGAGATGGCTCAGCCCCATGAATTCAAGAATCTCCATGGTCATCCCCTCAATGGCCTTCTCCTCCCGACGCGCCGCCGATGTATGTAAGAACTGTTGCACCAAATGGGTCCTGTATTCCATGTGAAAACCGGTGAAAACATTTTCAAAAACCGTGGATCCCGTAAAAAGGACGGATTGCTGAAACGTTCGTCCAATGCCTCGTTTGGCGATCTCGTGGGGTCTCAAATGGCTGATGACCTCTTCTTTGAACCTCACCTCGCCTTTAGTGGGGGGGAAAAAACCGCTCACCAGATTGAAGAGGGTTGTCTTCCCGGCGCCGTTGGGGCCTATCAACCCCAGGATTTCCGACTCGGATACATCCATGTCCAAGTCATTGACGGCGGCCAGCCCCCCGAAATATCTGCTTACGCCCCTGATCTCCAGCAATGCCATATATGCTCCTTAGACAACTTCGTGAGCCTTTACCTCGTTATTGTCGGTCGCCCGATCCCTCGTTTGAAAAGGCGTGCCACACGAGAGAAGCGCTCAGGGATACTCAGGACGCCTCCCGGCAAAAAAATGACGATGAGAATAATAAGAATTCCAAAGAAAATGGGCTGAAATTGCTCGGTGACACGCAGGAGTTCGGGGAAAAAGACCATCACCCCGGCGCCAACAATCGGTCCCGCAATGAAGAAGCTCAGACCGCCGATCAGAGCGAACATCTGGACATAGATGGAAAGAAGAAAGCTGAAGGTGTTCGGGACGAGCAAATTCTGATAGGAGGCATAAAAGGCGCCCACCACGCCTGCAAAAAAGCAGGCGATCACAGATGCGGCAAGTCTGTATCGGTAAACGTTTATTCCCTGCGCCTCACCCAACCGCACGCTTGATCCAATGGCCGTCCAGGCGCGCCCGATCCTGGACCTATAGAGGGCATAATAGACGATGACGTTCACGATAAGCAAAACCAGCACAAGATAGTAATAGGAGGTCTTGCTAAGAAAAACGAAAGATCCGATGGCGGGGCTTGGAATATCTAGAAGGCCTTCCCACCCCCCAAAAAACTCCACGGTGCCCAGGACCTCCATAACGATGAAACTGGAAACAAGGCTGATCCCGAAAAAGACCAGGGGCCCAGCACGCAGGGCTGCGGAGAAGATAAACAGGGCGAAGAGGGCCGACATCATCCCCGACAGGGGCAGGGTGATCCAGAAGGAGAATCCCACCCTGGTCACCAGGAGGGCCGAAGTATAAGCCCCCACGGCCCAGAAACCGGCCTGACCGCACGTGATCAGCCGATTCTTCCACATCATGCTGAAGCCCATGCCGAGGATACTGTACATACTCATGTATATGAGGAGGTGCAGGAGGTAATCATTCGTGACGAAAACGGGAATCAAAATGAGTAAGGCGAGAACCGCCGGCACCGCAAGGCGCTTCTTATATGATGTCATAGGGTGTTCCATCCTTTAATCTGGGATAGCCAGGGGTCGACCCAACAACCCCCCCGGCCTCAGGAATAAAAGGGGGATGAGACAGCACAAGAGGAGCAGTTCATTGTAGCCGCCAACAAATTGGTAGCCAAAGCTCTCTATCAACCCAATCAAGAAGGCCGCCAAAAGAGCCCCCGGCATACTACCCATGCCTCCGATGATGATGACCAGGAGGATCTTGATAAATATGTCATGCCCCATGTCTGCAGTGGCGCCCAAGACCGGCGCAATCACGGCTCCGGCTATCCCTGCGAGGCCACAGCCCAGGGCCATGGTGATGATGAAGATCCTTCGGGCATTGATCCCCTGAAGCCCGGCCACCTCCTGATCCTCCGTAACAGCCCGCATCGCCTTGCCCACCTTCAACTTCATGAAGTAATGCAAGAAAACGATGAAGACGACCCCCAACGAAATCAGCAAGAGCTTATCCTTAGACAGAATCACATCGCCAAACTCCAACCGCCCCTTCACCACCGGATTAAGGAACCTGTCCGTCTTACCGAAAGTGATCACCGCCGTCTGCCTAACGATGGTGGCAAAAGCGATGGTCGCCAAGACGGTGTGGAAGAATCCTTTATACGTATACCTTATGACGAATCGTTGCAGGATCACCCCAAGCAAAGCCATAGTGACGAAGGCTGCAATCATGCCTAGGGCGTAGTTGAGGTGAAGCACTTCAGCGCAAGCAAAGGTGACGAAGGCGCCCATCATGTAGAATTCCCCTTGGGCGAAGTTGAAGATTTTCATGGTTCCAAGCACCAAGGTGAAACCGGATGCAACAACGGCATAAATGCCGCCGATAGCCAGCCCGTTTACAAGGCATTGCAAAAAGAGTCCTAGATCCACTTTGCCTCCCTAACCCCTATTTCTTTAAAGGTACGGTCCTCGCCGAAGCCCCATAGTGACGCGCCTTTTCCAATCCCTCTCCCCCTTTGCATGAAAACGAGGGGGGAGAGGGAGAGAATCATAATCACACCTCATTGTAGGTTATAGGCCTTCTGCAGGCCGTAGGATACGATGGTCTTTTTGTAATTTTCATCGATGGACATGATCGGCAACACCGTAAACTTCCCCTTCTTGACGACCCCGAAGATCTGTTCACCCACAGAATCACATGTCCTCGGATTGTTCATATCGGGCCTTGCCATGAACTTGCTGTTACAATAGAAAGTTGAAAATTCCATTCCGTTCAAGGCTTTCACCAGGTCATCCGGATCCAGGCTGTCTGCCTTTTTTACGGCCGACATCAGGGCAAACCACCCTCCTATCCAATTGACGGCATCCGTCTCCCAAATTCCGTATTTCTTCTCGTAGGCGTCGCAAAGTTCGAGAACCCATTTCTCACTGCGATATTGCCTCGGATCCTTGAACCCTCCAACCGATCCCTCGATAGCCTCAGGGCCGACCTTGTCCACGATCTCTTTCCATGTGTCCGCCATGTTGTTGAAGATCTTGCCGCCCTTGTAGCCCACGTCATAGAGGGCCTTGGCGAGAAGCAGGGTGGGTGCGCCGCCCGGCGCCGTTCCCGTGTCCACGAAACCTGGATTCAGCGACTTGATCTTTGTGGCAAAAGGCGTATAGTCGGTCGTTCCCCGTTTCCAGAAGAGCTGGTCCAGGATCTTGACACCCACGTTGTTGTAGAGCATCTCATTCTTTTTGGTGGCGCCGCGCCCGGTCACGTCGTCCGGGTTGATCATCACGACGGTCATGGGCAATCCCCGTTTCTTGAACATTTCAATATATTCCACCTGCTGGCCGTTGATCCAAAATAGCGAAGGGGTTCTGTAAAAGTAGTTCCATTGGGGCTCCATCGTCTTTTCGGTCATACCATCGGCAATCTGGAGGACCTTGTTCTGTTGGGCAATCTGAAGCGTCGCCACGATGGGAGCCGAGCCCCACTGGCAGACGATGTGCTTCACCTTGTCCTGAAAGATCAATCTTTCGGCTGCAGCCCGCCCCGTATCTGCACTGTACTCGTCGTCATAGGAAATGATCTCTACGTTATACTTATTCCCCTTGACGACTAACCCCCCCGATTGATTAAGTCTTTCCGCGAGCAGTTCAAGCCAGTTCTTGATCTGAATGCCTTCCTTGCTCTTTAGAGGCACCGTATTTCCGATCTTCAGCGTCTCTGCGGCCTCCGCCGTGGCCATCCCCTGGCACAAAATCGTCCCAACCAAACACACCCCCAGCACAATGACCATAAAAACCTGCGACCTCTTCATTTGTACCCTCCTTCCAAACGGTTAGTGGTTTCCTGTCACTGTTCCCCCTTGAAGCCGGCCATGTAGTTGAGTTTCTTCCATTTCCTCTCTACATCAGTCTCCAGCCGCCTGATATCCTCCGGGGTCAGGTGCTTGAACCTTCCCTGGAGCTTAACGAAGTCCTTCAGGCCTTTCACTCTCGGGTTTTTGCTGATGATGACCCTTTCACCTTCCTCGATTTCATAAAGGGGGAATAATCGGGTCTGGACCGCCAATTTTGATATCTCCACGGTCAACTCCGGCCGGTAACCCCATCCGGGCACGCAGGGTGTGAGGATATGGAAGAATCGAAACCCCTTCATCTCCTTTGCCCTGTTCACCTTGGCCATCAGATCGTCTGGATAGGCGATGGTGGCCGTGGCTGCGTAAGGGATCCCGTGTCCCATCATGATCCACATCATGTCTTTCTTGCTTTCCTCTTTTTTTGCAGGAAGAGGGTTGGTGGACGTTTTCGCACCCCATGGCGTGGCCCCGCTCCTCTGGTTCCCCGTATTCATGTAGGCCTCGTTGTCATAGCAGACATAGATGATGTCCTCATTTCGCTCCGCCGCCGCCGAAACGCCGCCAAACCCTATGTCAAAGGTCGCCCCGTCCCCGGCCCAGCCGATGACATGGGTCCCGGAATCCCCTCTTGCCGCCAATGCCGTCTTGATGCCCCCGGCAAAGATTGCAGTGGAACCGAAAGGACAAGCCACCGTATCGAGGGGTTTCCCATCCTCGATGAGGCTCCTCTTTGGAAACAGGACGCTCGGCGACGCACAACCGGGGGGCATCACAAGCACCACCTGCCCTCCGATGGCCTTAAGGAAATACCTCAGCGCGAGTGCCACACCGCAGCCCGGACAAAAGCCGTGAGGCGGTTGAATATATTCCTTGTTACTGTATCTTAGTCGCCCTTCTGTCATATTCGTCTTCATCCTTTTCACGGGATAGTCCCAGCCATATCACGTCCTGGATCGGCCTGTCTGAGTCGATGGTGAATCGAATCGCCTTCTCGATCAACCGGGGCGTAATATCCGCTCCCCCCAAGCCGGAGACAAACCCGTAGATCTGATGCGCATTTTCCATCCCGCTCAAGGCCCATTTCAGCTCCTGGCAGAATATGCCGCCCTGCCCTGGAGAGATGTCCCTTTCGATCACCAGGATCTTCCCCTTCTTCTCCAGGGCGCTTCTCAAGGGCGCCCGGGGAAACGGTCGGAACATCTTGATTTTGACCATGCCCACCCTGTACCCCTGCACACGCATGCGGTCGACCACATATCGGCATGTTCCCACCGCACTTCCCGATATGACGACCACGATTTCAGCATCCTCACAGCGATACTCTTCAACCGGCGGATATGCTCTCCCAAAAAGGGCTTGGAATGCCTTGTTGCACTCTATGACTTTTTCCAGGCATTGGCTCTCAAGCTTGTGCAGGCGATATCTGTCCGACATGAAGTCTCCTGCCACAGGTTCGGAATATCCGGGGGAGAGGTCATAGAGTTTCCATCCCCCTCCCGGTATCCGATGAGAAGGCTTGTACTCGGAAAGGAACTGGTCCACCTGATCCTGATCAGGGATATCGACGGTCTCGGAAAGGAAGGAAAGATAGACGCCGTCCAGGCAGACCATGGAAGGGATGCAGATCGATTCGGAGATCCTGTAGGCCTGAATAACCGTATCCAGGATTTCCTGGTTGGATTCACAGTAGAACTGCATCCACCCGGTATCCCTCTGAGCCAGGCTGTCGGTTTGCTCGCAGGTCAGGTTCCACGGCGCCCCCAAGGGACGATTCACATTGACCATGACGATGGGAAGCCGCGCACCTGCAGCCCAATGAAGGCCTTCGTGCATCCATGCGAGGCCTTGAGAGGAAGTGGCCGTGAATACCCTCACGCCGGCCAATGAGGCGCCCGTCACATAACCTAGGGCCGCCATTTCAGACTCCACGTTGATGAACTTACCCCTCATAAGACCCTGGGCATAGAACTCCGCTATCTGTTCCGGGATACGGGACTGAGGGGTGATCGGGTAGGCGCAGACAACTTCCGGCTTCGATAAGAGGGCCCCATAGGCGGCCGCTTCATTCCCTGTGATGACTTTGATCATATCACTGCTCTTCCCATGATATGGCATGCCTGGGACATTCGTGGATACAGATCCCACAACCCGTGCACACCTCCTTGTTCACAAAAAACCTCAATGGATCACCATCAAAACCAATCGCCAGACTGGGGCACGCCATATAACAGATCTGGCATCGATGACATTTTTCCATCTTCTCTACAGAGTATGCAGGGAACCTCCCGCCAGGCTTCGCGCCCGGGGTTACTCCTTCGGCCAAAGGGAATTTTTGGGTGCCGGTTGCTCCCTCTGACAGGACGCTCTGATAGCCTTCCATGGCACACTCGACGTTTTTTTCAGGATGGGGAGTGCCTGCCCTGATCACGGCGATCATCTCCTCAATAGGAACAATGTCTAGGACCCCTGACAGGGCGCCCAAAAGGGTGGTATTGATGACAGGCATCCCGCCGGGGATGACCAGGCCCTTTTCTCTGGCTATGCCGTAGGCATCGACCGTAAAGACCTCGAATTTGCTCAGAGAGGGATATTCGTCTCTTATCCTTGATGACGCATTGATGAGGACCTTGCCCCCCTCTTTGACGGCATGGAGGGTTTTCTCGTCCTCCAGGAGGGAATGATCCATGACGACCGCGACGTCAGCCTCGTACATCTTGCATCGCAGAAGAAGCGGCTCATCAGAAATCCGCACATACCCTTCGACCTTGCCGCCGCGCCTCAGGGCGCCGTAAGAGGCAAAGGATTGGGCTTGATATCCGCTCCCGGCGGCCGCCTGGGCCACCAATTTTGCAGCGACGACAGATCCATGGCCCCCGTGACCTTGGAACATGATCTCTAACAACACCTGTTTTCCCCTTCCTCGGACCTCATCAGGTGACCCTGCCCAATGAGGATGTGTTTCATCCTGTATGCCACTGCTCCATGTCAGCCCGTCGTGACATAGTAGACGGAAGGTTCGGTCCCGTATTCAGGGTGTAAAGGGACCGCCTTCTTATCCCGTATCATGACGGAAACATTGCTCGTCGGGTCATCAAGATCTCCGAAGTGCCTCGCATGAACAGGGCAGGCCCGCACACATGCCGGGGTCGCTTCCCCGTCAACCCCGGGGACCAAACTCCTGTTCAACCCCTCCTTGAGGATTTCGGCACAGAAATTACATTTCACCACGGTCCCCTTTTCCAAAGGATAGAGCTCTCTGCCTATCTCTTCATAGGGGGTTAGGCCCTGACCGGGGAAATACTCCCTTTCGCCCTTCGGGAGGTAACTTCTCTGTTGATAGGGGCAGGCGATGAGACAGCTTCTGCACCCTATGCAGATATCCGGATCCACCGAGACGATGCCGTCTTCACGTTTGGTCGTCGCCCCCGTGGGACACACGTCAACGCATGGGGGTTCGTCGCAGTGATTGCAGAGAAGAGGGTAAACAAGCTTTTGCACAGAAGGATATCTCCCCCTTTCTCCCACCAGGACCCGTGCAAAATAGATCTCCGGTGGTAAGAAGTGCTCTTGTTTGCAACTGATCATGCAGCTGTAGCATCCAATGCACGCGTGCAGGTTGATTACCATTCCCCATCTGCCCATTGTCTTTCCTCCAGGCGGACTCTTGTTGTGTCGCGAAGGTTCTTCTTATGATCGGGGTCTCTTGGGAAAGGGCATTGCGAGCCCTTCGAATTCCTCAGGGCAAACGCCGTGAAAGCCGTCCCTCTTTGTCTCTTTTCTCGCGATTTGAGCAAGTTCCATGGGATTGCTTCATCGCCGTCGGCTCCCCGCAAAGACTTCCCTTGTTTCGATGTTTTTTAACCTGTCCACGTGTTACAGCACCGGATCCCGCTCGTCGTTGGTGAAGCATTCCAATGCCGTCCCGCGGACCTCAGCCCTTTACAATATTTGAATAGATCAGGGGGGAATACCTCCCCGATTTCGTCACCAGGTACCGGAGTGTCACATCTCCCAGAACCGCACAGACGACCCTCAGCATAAGAAAGCCTTGGTTCGGGCCGCTCTCAGCTCCCAGCAGCGCCAGGGTGATGGCGATCGGGATGATCAGACCGACGAGAACTAGGCCCAAGTAGAAAAGCCAGGCGAGATCCCCCTTCACGATAACCCTCAGGGAGTTCCGGCTCGCAGAAGACGAGTGGCTCGCATTCCACAGGAAAAAGAGGATGAGAAGGGCATAGGAGAAGAGGGACCATCTCGCAAAGAGCTCAACGGGCAACAGGAGCTCCCCTTCGGAGAAGGCGATGCTGAAAAACACGCCCAGCTGGGATCCCATCCAGATGCCAGAGGCGAGGGAGAGGACAGGCAGAACTGCCGAGTTCCAGAAAGGGATGGCAGAGACGACATTCATGGTCATGAAACCGTGGGCCATCACAAAAAGGCCCAGGACAGTCAGGAGGACTTTGAAAAACAGCAGATCACTCTGCCAGGGCAGGCCGCTCAGATAAGGGACGGACGGCGCGATGTGGATGGCTCCCACCGCCAGAAAGAGGATCATGATGATCAAACCCCTTGAGAGCTCTGATTTCAGTGGTCGGAGGATGGCCCTCCAGGCCCTCTTCGGCCTTCCCAGATAGAGCATGTGAAGGCCGCCACCGAGTATGGCGGAGATGAGCCATCCCAGAAGGCATCCCCTCCAAAACTTGAAGAAAAGGGAAACCACATAGAGACCAGCGCCAATCTCAGTGAAAAAAAAGGCCAGCCACAGAAGGAGGCCTTGACGATCTATCCATTCTTCCTGAGGGGTGTAGTCGGTCATCCAAAGGTAGGGTTTCATGCTCAACTCACCTCCCTGAATGGGCGTGATGCCCTCTCATCTGTGTCCGGATAGGTTGCTCAAACCTCGATCAATGAGTTCCCCTGGGCGCCTCCGGGTAGGGTGCCGGCCACGACTACTGGAAGAAGTTCTGACAAAGGAACCCATCCTTTCGATGTGTTTCTTCATGAGACGCTGGGCCCGTCTCGAGTCCTTGCTCTCAATGGCCTCGAAAATGTCCTTATGTGCCTGATAAGAATAGATGATCTGATTCGAGGTCGGAACATAGTGCAAGAGTTTTCGCCTCGCCCATTCCATCAATGAGCGAATGAAAAGGATGTGGGGCAGGTTGTGTGAGGCCTCTGAAAGGAGGATGTGGAAACTGATCATTTTTGAAACGGTCACCTTGGGATCATCATGCTCTGTAATCAGTTTCGACTCATCAAGGTCACGAACAATGCGACTCATGTCCTCTGGCCTGCCGCGCGATATGACGGACCGGACCACGGCGCACTCCAGCCCGAGGCGGGCCTCGGTAATCTCCCATTCCGCCAGTCCTTCCAACGTGAGATTGTCCACGATGATGGCGGCCACGTTCTCGCGATTCCCCACCTCTATATAGGCGCCGCCCCCGCTCCCCTTCCTGATCCTGATGAACCCCTTGGTCTCGAGGGTGCGCAAGGCCTCGCGGACCGTCAGTCGGGCTGCTTCAAACTGCTCCGCCAACGCGCGCTCCGAAGGCAGCCGTTCTCCTTCCTTCAATCTGCCGCTCAGTATGGCTTCCTGAATTTGGCCGGCCACATCTTCAAAGGCCCGCTTGGACTCGTAAGGACGGAACATAACGCTCCCTGCGAATAGGTTCGGCTATATGAATGGTATGACCATTTATTAGATGACCTCAGGATTGGTTGTCAAGAGTTTTTTTGCTCTTTTCCCCCAGGGGCGTCCCTTAGGTTCATCACGGCAGAGATATATCGGGGGGCCCGACTCGCTTCCGCGGCTTAGCTCAGATCCAGACAGGCCCGAGGAAGACCATTCCTCTCGCTAGCCCGTTGCTCCCTCTTAGGGCCCCTAATCTCTCTCACTCCAGATGCTGGATGAATTTGGTGCTTCGCGGCCGTGAATATTCGTACTCCACGAGGTTCCCCTTCTCGTCCAGAACGGCCGTAAGGGAAAAAGGGACCTTCCCTCCCCTGAACCTGCGGCGCACAAAATCCAGGCTGCTGTAAAA